>DATNQN010000039.1 GCA_036703985.1 Leptolyngbyaceae cyanobacterium | reverse complement strand
GTTTGACTAATGGGAGAATTATTTCCTAGATATTGATTGAGAGTCCGTCTATCTATTTGAGTACCGCCAATCCTAGTCGTCAGTACCGAATTTCCATCACTTTCATCAAAGTAACGCAAAACTACATCGTAAATTCCGCTAGTTCCATTAAAAGTCGTGTTAATTTTCCCACTAGTCGCACTACTTTGATATAAGCTCACTAACTGATTATTAGACGCCGCACTATTCGTTTCCAATAAGTATCCAGTGCGTTGCATATTCTCTGCTTCTATGCGAATATTAGTCAGAGATAAAGGTACGTTCACTTGAAAATTACCTAAATTTCCACCTGTAAAATAATTGCCTTTCGTATCGCTAACTTGATTATTTTGCAGTGCTACTGTGTAATTGCCATTTTCAGTTGCATCCCAACTTCCATCAGGAGCATTAATTTTATAAGTCGCCGTCCGAGGCGAACCATTATTACTTTCGTTAATGCTGACTAATGTGGCTAGTTGACTAAAGTTATTTGGCCCTGTTACCCTCACATCTTGATTATCTAAACTAGTGATGTCTACACCATCGCTGTCAGTATAAGTAACGTTAAAAGTGTAACTTGTCGCCGTTTCTTGAGTAATGTTTTGGGCTGCTAAATTAACTGTAGAAATTGTTTGATTGGGAATAAATTCAATGTAATCTACTCGGGCAAATTCCCCCTGATTAGCTGTACCTTCAATCTCAAAAAAAGTTCCCTGATTAAGGTATATACCCGTCGCCACTGTTCGACGCAATTTGGTTTGGTTGCTAGCCCCACCACTACCTAGATTTCGATTAAGCGTCCACGCATCTACTTGCTCACCAGCAATATTTACTTTCAGATTACTTTGCCCATCATTCTCGTCATAGTAACCAACTACCACATCATATTGGCCTGAGTTCCCAGAAAAGTATAAGGAAGCAGTACCAGTAGAACTCCCACTTCCATAAAGACTAATTACTTTTCTTTGCAAAGCAGAATCATTTCCTGATTCCACCAGATAATTCGTCAAACTCATTTCTTCCGCTTGGATACGAATGGTATTTTCGATGCCAGTTAAGGGTTTAAGTGCTTCGTACCAAGCATTGGCTATTTTTGTATAACCATTTATGGTAGGGTGAACGTTATCTGCTAAATCTGCGCCGTTTACCTTACTGAACATATCGACGAATGAAACTTTTTTACCTTGAGAAACTTGAGAATTTACAATCCCAGGTATATAGGAATTAAAATCGATCGCTTGTTGTTGCTGTGTTGAATTTCTCGTAATCGGCAGAATAGATGATACTAACAATTCCGTATTGGGTAGTTTGTTAGCGATCGTATCAATTAAATTATTTAATCGATTGGGTGCATTGGCGAGGTCGTAATTTTGTAAGATATCATTTGTACCGATCGTTAGTAAAATGACATCTGGCTGATATGAATCTAACCATTGATTCACCGAGCTAGCAATTTGATCGATTCTCCATCCGCGATGACCTTCATTATTTTTATCGATATCGCTAGGGCCGCTAGATATTGAACCAACGAAATCTGTATTAAAGTTATCAGCTTTAAATAAATTCCATAATTCGGTGCGGTAGCCTCCACTTTCTGTATAACCGCTATTCACAACTCCATAGGTAATTGAATCACCCAAAGGCATAATTTTAAGTGTCATTTTGATTTCTCCACAAAGATTTTTTTAGCTAAAAATTGCCATGTCAATGTATAGCGGGATGACAATATCCCGGCTTTATGTATTTACAGGACAATCTCAGTAAATACTAGTAACTCGACACGTTCTTTGAACAATAATTTATCTGAAGTCTAAGTAAAATTGCCAGCTTAAGTGGTTGTCTTTACTAAGTCTTTTAAATAATTACTACTTTTAAGGTAATTTTTTAAAGTTAAGATGAAGAAATCCGTAATAATACTGCTGAGCTTACGTTAGTATTCTGTTAAGAGCGAGTAATAGGTAATGGGCAGTGAGATGATTTCCTTTATTTATTACCCATTAGATATTTCTAAAAAACCTTGTAGAGATGTCTTATGAAACGTCTCTACAAGGACTCTAGGCGACGCACCTTTAATTTCTGGAGGGTCTATTACCAGCTTTGACGATCGGAGTAGCAACTTGCGTTACTGTTTTAAGTTTCTAGTATCTAACTCAGGTAAGAAGACCTTCAAAATAATTTCTGCTAAAGAGTTTGCAAGCTATTGCGTTTTCTTTGGCAAAAGTTAGTGACAATTTGCAAAATCCGTTCGGCAGCGTGACCGTCTCCAAAGGGATTAATTGCAGTTGCCATTGCCTGATAAGCATCAGAATTACTGAGCAATTCAGATGCAAATGCTGAAATTTGGCTGGGATTAGTACCGACTAGTTTAGCCGTACCAGCTGCGATCGCTTCCGGTCTTTCCGTAGTTTCGCGTAAAACCAAAACTGGTTTACCCAAACTAGGCGCTTCTTCCTGCAATCCCCCAGAATCAGTTAATAGCAAGTAACAACGTTGAATTGCTCCTACTAATTCTCCATAATCCAATGGTTCGCTCAAAAATACTCTAGGGTGCGACCCTAAAATAGCTTGAAGAGGTTCTCTGACTGTTGGATTGCGATGTAGCGGTAAGAGCAATGCCGTATCCGAAAACTTATCCAAGATTTGCAAAAATCCTTCTCCAATATCCTTAAGCGGTTCCCCCCAGTTTTCTCGGCGATGAACCGTTGCTAACAAAGTACGGTACTTCTGCCAATCTAAATTAGGAATATGGCAAGCAGGCTGGCGCTTAGCTACCGTTAACAAAGCATCGATTACCGTATTCCCAGTTTGGTGAATTTCTCCTAAAACCCCAGAACGACGTAAGTTTTCTACAGCTAGAGAAGTGGGTGCAAAGTGCAGGTGAGTTAATTGAGAAATTAAGCGCCGATTTGCTTCTTCCGGATAAGGATTAAACAAATCATCCGTTCTTAATCCTGCTTCTACGTGTCCGACCGGAATTTTTTGATAAAATGCGGCCAGGGTTGCCGCAAAAGCAGTAGTAGTATCTCCTTGTACTAATACTAAATCGGGTTGGATTTGCGCGAATAAGGTTTGTAAACCTTGTAAACTTCGACAGGTGATGTCTGTCAATGTTTGCTGGGGCTGCATGATTGCCAAATCTTCATCAGCCCTGAGATGAAAAAGTTCCATGACTTGATCTACCATCTCCCGATGTTGACCAGTCAAAATTACGCGCGTGTCAAAAAAAGAAGACCCCTGAAAGCATTGAATCACCGGCGCTAGTTTAATTGCTTCCGGACGGGTTCCCAGGATAATACAAACTTTAAAGGGTGACTGTGGCATCGGAAAAACAGTAGACAGCAAATAAGAAAGTATAAGCCTGCGATCATCCTACAGCCAACTCTCTGGTGCGTCTGGGTTGAATTTCAATTTTTTTGGCATCTGCTGCCAATTGTATGGTTTCTAATGCTGATTTAACCACCGTTAGTAAGTTGACAAAATTGATATTTAGTGACATTTTGTCTTGCTAGATCGGAGATACAGCTAACAAATCTGGGAGAAACTCAGCTGGAGCGATCGGTAATTACACAAAATTAATTACACAAAACTACGGGCTGCAAGCCTTGTCTAGTAAGGAATTAGTAAAAAATCAGCGTGTAATTAATTCTGTTCAATTACTTAGCGTGGAACGTTATAAAAATTTACACAGTTTGGTTTTATTGTGGCTATCTAGTCAGTTTAATTAATATAAACTAAAATCTTTGATACAATTTGCGGATGTGCAGCCTGCGGAAGTAATAGTGGCTGAATCTAAAGACTATCTAAGAACGTAATTTTTCAAGGGAGTCATGAAACCCGTTGATACTAGGTTAGGATCGAAAAATACATATACGCGCTCTCGTGAGCTTTTTGCAAGCGGCAGGAATATTTTACCGGATGGAGTTAGTAGTCCAGAGCGAACATTTCAATGTGTAAATAGTCCTCCAATTGTGGCCAAGATTGGGAAAGGGGCTTATCTAACCGATGAAGATGACAACACTTATATTGACTTTGTAATGGGATTAGGGTCTTTAATTCTTGGTCACAGTCCTCCCTCTATTGTTTCCGCTTTGCACGATCGTATTGAAAAAGGAACGGTATTTTGTGTTCCCACGGAAATCGAATATAAACTTGCTAGCAAGATTAAAGATAGTAGCCCTTACCTTGAAAAACTTCGATTTGTTTGCAGTGGGACCGAAGGGGTGATGAGTGCCTTACGTTTGGCAAAAGTCTTTACAAAAAGGCAGATTTTGTTAAAATTTTCTGGTTCTTATCACGGTCATGCCGATGCGTTGTTTGGTAGAGGTTCGAGTTTCATAGACTCGCCCAAACAATCGGGAATCGATCCGCAAATTCATAAAAACACCTTATTGGCTAAATACAACGATTCCGAAGGCGTTAAAGCCATTTTCCAAAAGTATGGTAATGAGATTGCCGCGATCGTTGTAGAGCCTATTGCCTGTAATATGGGATTGGTATTACCCCATAAAGATTTTCTAGTTTGTTTGCGGGAGATGTGCGATCGCTGGGGAGCAATTCTCATCTTTGATGAAGTGGTGACTGGATTTCGTTTTTGCTATGGCAGCGTCAGTAACGTTTTAGGTGTACGTCCCGATCTGATTGTTTTTGGGAAGATTATTGGCGGTGGAACACCTATTGGAGCTTATGGTGGGCGAGAAGATATTATGAATGTCTTGCGAACTTTACCTCTCGGTCGCAATTTAACCGATGAAGATTTAGATAAACAAGGGGGCACATTTGCAGGTAATCCTCTTTCAATGGCTGCCGGACTCGCTGTTTTAGAGCAGCTTTCCCGAGAAGATTTCTATGTATTAATGGAAAATATGGGGGAAACCTTAGAAAATAGTCTCAAGCAAACTTTTAGACAGAAAAACTTGCCTTTTTCGTGCGTTCGCAAAGGTTCTTTGGTGTCCCTTTTATTGATGGATTCTCCACTAAAGCTAGAAAATTTTGATGATTTTGAACGTCAAAATTTCGATCTCTTTGCCCGCTTCCATTTTAAAATGTTAAAGCAGCACTATTTGTTTCCTAACACTATTGGTGAACCTTGGTTTATTTCTTTTGCACATCAAAGTATTAATTGGCAGGAATTGGCTGAAGATGTTGGCGAAGCTTTGGATGATTGTTTAAACACCAAGCTAGATGAGAGTAATGAATAATTAGTATTAAAAATTTTTGATTATTAGGAGTAAATAAATGTCCACACAAACCGTTACGAACACGATAAAAATTTTATCTGAAGTCTCTGGTTTTTCCATCGAAGAGATTTCTAAGGTGGCCGAACATTACCCTTTAGCGGTATCGCCGTTTATGCTAAAACGGTTGCAAGAAGGGAGCTATTCTATCAAAGCTTTGCGGCAATTTTTGCCAGATAGCCGAGAATTAATGGACGTAGATGGTTTCGTTAGCGATCCTACTGGAGAGAACGAATTACAACCTGAAAAAGCGATTTTGCGTACCTATCATAATCGCTTAGCAATTATGGTTACTTTAAAATGTTTAGTTTATTGTCGCTTCTGTTTCCGAAAGGAAAAAGTGGGCTTTCCCGATAGCGTTATGCCTGAAGCGGAACTCGATAAAGCGATCGACTATATTGCCGCCCATCCCGAAATCAATGACATACTTCTATCGGGAGGAGATCCCCTATCCTTGTCTAATCAAAAACTTTTGCGTTTCTTAAAAAAACTAGGGGATCTCAAACAGCTTAAAGCAATTCGTATAGACAGTCGTGCCCTATCCGTTGCTCCCGATCGCCTTGACGATGAATTACTTGAGTTTTTAGAAGCGGATGGGCGCTACTGGTACTATGCTCATATGAATCACCCCGATGATGTCAACCATCCCGAAATTATTGCCGCAACCAAACGTTTGCTATCCGCAGGAATTCCAATTTACAATCAATGCGTTTTTCTGGCTGGAGTCAATGATGATGTTGAAACAATGCTTGAATTAATGGAGGTGTGTTATGAACACAAAATTATTCCTTACAACCTCTATGTTCTGGATCGAGTCAAAGGTGGAGGACATTTTGATGTTCCTATCGATCGCATTGTAGAAATTTATAAAGCCATTTCTCATTTAGCTGGCCCAGCCCAGCCTCTTTTAGTTTTCGTAGATGAGAAGAGTCGCAAGCATCGCGCTGTTTATCATGAATCTTTAAATTTGCACGAATTCTTAAGTATGCGAATGAATTACAGTAATCATCATCGGTAATAAACCCTTGTTTAAATCAAAGATAATATTCAATTGACCGCTATAAAAAGAAACAGATAGTCGCAAAAATCAATAAAGCTTATGTTAAGCTTCATTGATTTAAATATAAAGTAGTTGAACGGTGATATTAGGATGACAAATAACCCTCAACAAAACACGGACTGTATTGTTAACGTACATACTGAATGGGATCTTTTAGAAGAGGTGATTGTTGGAATTGTTGATGATGCGGTACTTCCAGCTTGGGATACTATTAACAAACATACTGTTCCTCCTGGAGAATGGGAAGATATCGCCAAGAGATTAGTAGGTAAAAAAGGTTCTCCTTACTCTCAAGAATTAATTGAGGCAGCTAGAAAAGAAGTTGAAGAATTTGTACATATTTTAGAAGCTGAAGGAGTCAAAGTCCGTCGGCCTAACCGTATAGATGTTACCCAGCCTTTTTCTACCCCAGCATGGCAAGTAGAAAGTGGCTTCAACGCAGCGAATCCTCGAGATTCATTGCTTGTGGTTGGAAATGAAATTATTGAAGCACCAATGGCCGATCGCACCCGCCATTTTGAAACCTGGGCCTATCGTTCTCTTTTAAAAGAATATTTTCAAGCTGGAGCGAAATGGACTGCTGCACCCAAGCCCCAACTTTTAGATGATTTGTACGATTCTGATTATACTCCCCCTCAAGATGACTCGGAAAAAATTCGTTACGTTTTAACAGAATTTGAACCAACATTTGATGCAGCGGATTTTATCCATTGTGGCCGTGATATTTTCACCCAAAAAAGTCATGTCACAAATGAATTCGGAATTGCTTGGTTGCAAAGACATCTAGGAAATGAATATCATATTCATGTTTTAGAATCTCGCGACCCTCAAGCAATTCATATTGATTCTTCATTTCTTCCCCTTGCGCCAGGAAAGGTGATGGTAAATCCTGAGTATTTGGATGTCAATAACCTTCCCGAAATCCTTAAAAGTTGGGATATCCTAATCCCTCCAGAACCTGTGTATAAATCCCCTCAACGTTTGGGATTACTGAGTCCTTGGATTAGCTTAAACGTCTTAATGCTTGATGAGGAACGCATCATAGTCGAAAAATCTGAGGAGCCTTTAATTATAACTTTGAAAGATTGGGGATTCAAACCTATTCCTTGCGAATTTACCAATTATTATCCTTTCGTTGGCGGCTTGCATTGTGCAACTTTAGACATTCGTCGAAGAGGAACACTACAATCGTATTTTTAGAATTTAATTACTATCTTTTTATGAACGAGGACTCCTTAGAACAGTCTGCGACTCAAAACTCAATTACAGAAACAAAAACGAATAAGTCACGCTATCTTTTTGGTTTTGGTTTACTCGTGGGTGTTAGCTTAATTTTGGGTTCGACTTTTCCCGCAATGAAAGAAGCTCTGAGTACTCTTTCCCCACGATTACTCACAACAAGTCGATATGTTATTGCGGCTCTGGTCTTGTCTCCCTTTCTTACCAATCTTAATAAGCCGTTAATCCGAGATGGCACTATAATTGGGCTACTATTTTTCAGTACTTCTATTTTGGAATGCTTGGGATTGGAAAATCTCTCCGCCAGTCGATCTGGATTTACTTTTTCCTTGAGTATTATTTTTGTAACCTTGTTTGAAATAGTTCAAGGTAAATTTATCTCTTTCGTTGCAATTATCTCCGCAACAATGGCTTTTTCCGGAGTTGCCTTAATGTCTTGGCAAAGCGGAGAACCTTTAATCAGCGATCTTTGGATCGTTATTGCTGCCATATTAGACTCTGCTTATATCGTTATTATTGGACAGTCTGTCGCTGTTCATTCCCCCTTGAAGCTGGCGGCGGTGAGTTGTTGGATTCCCGCGATTTTGGGTTTAATTTGGTCTGCTCCTAAGTTAAGAGATGAATGGACAATTATCGTGGACAATATTGGGATATTGCTCTATTTAGGAATAGTGGCGATCGCAATTATCACAGTCATGGAAACTATTGGACAGCAATGGGTTCCCAGTAATGAGGTAGCAATTTCCCGCACCATCGAACCCTTATCGAGTGCTCTACTTTCTTTTTGGTTTCTTGGTGAAACCTTCAATCTATATGATTATTTCGGTTCGGGAATGCTACTTTTTTCAATTATCTTGCTTGTCATCTTCCAAAAAAAAGATACAAAGGATTCTCCTAATTTAGAGAATCCCACTAATGCCGAGATTATCCCATTCTCAGACGAAGAAAAAGAACCTAATCTTCAGTCTTAAAATTGCAAATCTTCTTGAATAAACATACAGCAAACATACAGCGTTTTTCTCTGTTATGAGGTGCAGTCATAATTTACCAAAATAATTTCTTACAGTCGCTACAACTATATTTGGTGTACCTCACTACTGTGGGAACCGCTGTATCTAAAAACAATCTCAGTCCTTTTATTTAATCGCCTTAACGACAGCCATTGAGTCAGTATACCAGTACTCACAATCTTCAGGAGGATTCATTCCTTTCACAAGAGAAACTGAGAAAGAACTGAAGTGTTGAAGAAGCAGCCTTTGATGCCTGCGGCTGAGAGAATCAATTTCCTGCGTGTAGTAAGTAAAGATGCCACCGTCTTTCAAGCATGAGGAAGCCCAAGGGAAGAAAGGATCTGCATCCGCAGCAACATTTTCAATCAAGTTTTTCGTTTCTTCTTCATCAGAGGTTGGGGCAATGTCATAAAAAATTCCATCAAATTTTCTATCTAGTTTTTCTATCGCATCTTGCCATTTTCCGTGAATTAATCGTATATCACGATCGGGGTATTTTTCCTGCCATCTCTGACAAACTTCAAAAACTTCATTATTAAATTCAATGATTGTGTGAGACTTAACTCCAAATTCTTGAATATAGGTTGCTGAAATTCCCATTCCAAATCCAACCTCAAGTACATCTCCATGATTTTCTGTTACTGCTCTAGCCATCGCTTCCATTAATGGACGCTCCCAGTCGCACATTACCTCTGTATTGCCTATTATCAACTTCTCGTCTTGGTAATTTGCAGGACTGTTCTCCCAGTTCTTGTTATCGGGGGAAATTTTACTTCCCGGTCTGAATGATTGTGATTGTTTGTCTAAACAAATTAAATCTTCTACAAATTCTTTAAATGTTTTTTGTAAAAGCCAATTTTTTTCTTTACCCATTAGAGTTTGCATAAATTTATTATCTTTAATTTGTAGGCTTAATTTAAATTCAGGTAGGTTACGGTTTAGAAACATTTTTTATCCTTAAGTTGACAGAAAATATTTAATATATAACATATATAGCCCACTAACGCGCACCATAAATGTCACAAGTTCATTAGTGAGACTGTTGGTTCAGCTTGTGGTTTTACCGCGCTTGTGTCACTCTAAGCAAAAGATAGAAGTTATGACCTACGCATTGACAAAATGGTTATATCGTGAGGTAAGTATTCTCTACTCAGATGGTATCAAGTAAATGTACTCAAATTTTTACTCGCATAAAAATTTGAGTACCGAGTCAGATTTGGAAAATACATCACTTCTGAAAAACACATTCTCAAACCCTTATGCTTGAGGGATTCCAGCAAGCACCTTAGTTTCTGGCAAAAAGCTAACTCTGAAACCCTATCTTATTTGTTAATAAAGTAGGTTTCTCAGGTCTTGTTGAGAATGTTGCAATATGTAAATTAAGGTAAAAAAATATTTTTTAGGAATCAGGAGTAATAATTTAGAATTCAGCACGGAAGTATTCTAAATCCTGACGAGCGAGAATTCTTTCTCCGGGTAAGTGTCCCGGCTTAGATTGATTGGTAAAAATTCCGCTTAATCGCCAGATGAACTAATGCAGCAAGGCAGAAATTTGCTTTTTATTTTTATCTAAAAATGAAGCTAGGGGTAGCAGCAGAACTACTTTTATAGCGATCGACTAACGGCTGATTGTCGAAAATAAGTAGAAAAGTTAAAATAAACACAAGTATTTAACGAAAGAAACTTAGCTAAAACCCTGTTCTTTCCAAGTTTTGCCTATCTACTTAAAACAATTAAGTATAAAGTAAACCCCTAAATTTTTTTCATAAAAGAACCCGGTGATGACCGGGCCTCAAAACCGTTTAATAAACAGCTAGTTATGGGCCTTTAGTGGGATGATTTCATCTCGCACGTTAAGGGACAAGCTGCATATACGGAACTGTGAAGCGGATTTTCATCACCACGCAACCAATTTAACCATTTCACTTCTTGAGGATTGACACCTTTAAATGAAAGTACTGCTGCACCAGCCATTACCGCTACAATATTTGCTCCGATCAATCCACCTGCTACTAACAACACTGCACTAACTGGCATCACCGACTGCAATGCAATTGACAGCAGCGAACCGATGACCACCATCAGCATGACTAATGGAAAACCTACTACCAGTAAACAAACTGATAGGGTAAACGTCCAAATTAAAAAGCTCTTAATCACGGGAATAGCATAAGCCGTGACTAAACTTTGGCTCTTAGTTAATGCCATAGTTATCCCTCCTTGGAATAAGGAAAATTTGAATTTAGGTAAAATTCCGAATGGTTCGATCGATCTCGATTTAATATCTAAGTGGTTTTTAGTATATATAAAGGTTTGATTAAGATGAGCAATGTTTTTATTAAACTTTACATTTAAGGTTTCATTTTTATGTTCTCTCATACCTATTAAGCTTTTCAGGCCGTGGTTCTCTCACGAGGCGTAATTCTTAAGGAATAGAACTCTTGTAGATTCTACTCTTGCTTAGAGAGACGGGACGATCGATAAGGAAATTCCGTTCAGACTACCTGCGGCTGGCCTGCTTAATATTTCTTATTATTTTTCCCAGAAATTCTCATAATTTAGTAGTCAGTTTGACAAATGAAGAAAAATTAACCAATTTGCAAGTGTGGAGTTTTAAACGCCCAACGGAAATAGATTTTAGTTTGAACTTGCTGTAACGAGGATGAGTCGGAATAGCAATTTACTAAAATGCTGTCTTATTTGTTGTTTTAACCAGGAAACGAACAGAGACAAGCAGGGAAAAAGACCGATCGAGGGTTGAACGTAAATTTGCAGAAAATATCGCTCGAACAAAATCACTCAAATAATTCGCTCGCGCCTCATCTAGTATTAATCGAGTAAAAACCTTGCCAAGTATATTTACGGGTAGTAGCTACCCAAATGGCAAAAAACATAATAGTGTTAGTCTGTAAGCGTAAAGATAATTTATATTGGGCTAATTATTTGGATGTTGCTAAATCTTAGTATCGATCTGATGCTCTAGCTCAAATTATGGGAAAACTTAAGAAAGACAGAAGCCTGTCTGTTCTATGTCCCTACCTAGAAAACGAAAGCAAAGTGGTGAAGCAGTAGACTTATGACAGAATCACAGCGCCCGCCCATGTCACCTCCTCCCGGCCCTCGCGGTATGCCGCCCGCAGTACAACCCCCTGTCGGCGGACGGCCACCTAGAACCGACGCATCTACTGGAGCAACTCAGCAGCAGCGGCCCACTGATGAAACCATAGCGATGCCGAATCCTAACACCAGGATGCCAGGAACGCCCGGTGCTATGCCTCGGACAACTGGTGCAGTTCCGGGTACGCAGAGAGTACCTGGTTCGGTACCACCAGGCGCTCCGCCGCCTCCTCCACCAGGCCCGGGGCAAACGGCATCGCGACCGCCGTCTCCACCACCGCCAGCACCGCCACCACCAGCACCGCCAGTACAGACAGCAATGTCATCTCCTAGCGGAAGCAATCGCGCACAAGGACAGCCTACGCTAGCAGAAATCGTCAAGTATGCTTTTGACAATGGGATTTCTGACATTCACATTGGGGTAGGTGAAATGCCTCGTTTTCGTAAACGGGGCGACATCATCATGAGCGATTATTCGGAAACCGACTCGCGCACTTTTATGAGTTGGATGCAGGAAGTGATGAGCGATGAAGAGATTCGCCATTTTGAGGAACACTTAGATTTTGATGGAGTAACTCAATACGAATTCTCGCGGGCACGGATTAACGTGTTTGGTACCTTAAGAGGTCCAGCGATGGTAATGCGGTTAATTCCGAACAACATTTTATCGATCGAGCAGCTGAATTTACCGCCCGTCTTTAAAGATGTTTGCAATTACCATAAGGGATTAATCTTGGTGACGGGGCCAACTGGTTCTGGTAAGTCCACTACGATGGCGGCAATGGTAGATTTTATTAACAAAACCATGCCGAAGCATATCATTACCATTGAAGACCCGATCGAATTCGTTCACACCAGCCGTAAATCTCTGATCAAACACCGGGAAGTCGGACAACATACTCGTAAATTTGATAACGCGCTCAAAGCAGCTTTGCGGGAAGACCCAGACTTGATTCTGGTAGGAGAAATGCGGGATAAAGAAACGGTGAACACGGCACTGAAAGCCGCACAAACCGGACACTTAGTAATGGGTACGCTGCACACTAACAGTGCGGTGAAAACGATCGAGCGGATTCTCAACCTTTATACCGCCGAAGAACAACAATCGATGAAAGTGGCGATCGCAGAATCTTTGGTAGCAGTAATTGCTCAAGGTTTGTGTAAAACTACTGATGGTAAACGTGCTGCTTATCACGACATTCTGATTAACACGGATGCCATTAAAGAGTACATTATCCAGGGTAAGTACGAAGAAATCACGGGAGTGATGCTCAAGTCGAAATTCGATGGAATGCAAACGATGAACCAGGCTTTGTTGGCGCTTTATCAAGAAGGCCGCATCACGGAAGAAGAAGCACTGGAAAAATCTCCCACACCTAATGAAATGGCTCAATTCCTCAGAGGAAGAGTGTAAAAAATCAGTAGTCAACACTTAGCGATCGGCAGTCAGTTTGAGCGATAAAAACAGCTTACTGGCTGCCGATACTTAGTCTCAAATAGTCGAATACTGGCTGTTAAGAAAATTACCCCGTTATTTTGGGAGAAAGAGAGAAGAAGGGAAAAAGAGTAACATGATGGCTGAAAAAGAGGGTAGTGAGTCCGAATTTGGTATCGGCAGGAAAATCCATCGTTCAAACAAGGTAGGAGGCTCCCAGCGAAAAGATTTTAGCTAATTTGATTTTTCATTACATATTTCTGTTGAGAAAGCGCTTTTATATTTAATCGGTAATGACCAACGATCGAGGAAAAATTTTTAAAGGTATTGCCCTTTTTACGCCAGGGGGAGATTTAATTTACTGCATCGACTTAAACAAGCAAAATCGATGGCATCTCCATTTATGTGCGGGTTTACAGGAAATTCTGGGATTAGCAGAACCACCTCATTTTTTAGTACCGTGTTTTACGGCCACGATCGATAAATGGTTAGATCGCCGCACGGGGGAAGTGAAAATTTCTGCCGAAGCGTATCCTCCAGTTTTACGGCATCAGGCATTACTTAATGCTGTATTTGAAACAGGAGAATTGATTTGGCAAGCAGCACCTTGGCCAGACGAACTCTGCAATCCGCTTTTATTAGCAACTTATCGGCAGGAGTTTCCACAATTATGGGAAGAAAATGAGTTAGTAGTACGCTTCGATCGCAATGTCGTTCATCCTCGCTTTCAATCAGATTTATATTCACCATTACCCAAGCTGCCAGATACGCAGGGCTACGTATTGCGTTTGTTTGTTTCCGGTCACAATGCTTCTACTGAACGCACTCTAAAAACTTTATATAATTTTTTAGAACAGTCTGTATATCAGCCTTACACCTTAAAAGTAATCGACGTTTTCAAGCATCCCGAACAGGCGGAAGCCGATCAAGTTTCCGCTACGCCCACTTTGGTAAAAGTTTGGCCTCGTCCGGTCAGGCGAATTGTCGGAGAAATTGAAGATGTCAATACCATTTTGCGATTGTTAGTTTCTCCCGAAGTTTGATGGAATCTGTTAGAGCATTCTTAATTCCGCTATAAACCTGATTTTAGGGATTATTCCCCAGCGCAGCGCGACCGGAATGACTCTTCTGTGGAAAAACTAAATGTAAGAGCTTTTTTCTATTGGCTTTTTGTGCTTGCCGTTACGCCTTTTCGCACTAATCCCCAGTCCACTAGTCATAGGGACTGAAAAAGTTTTTTGCTTACTTAACAAGGTAGGATCTGGTAAAGAACCCACTCGACATTTATCTTAATTTCTCAACGTGGCCGATCAATCACGCAAGCCATTACTTTTAGACTTTGAAAAGCCTCTAGCGGAGTTAGAAACCCGCATTGACCAAATTCGCGAATTGGCAGCCGAAAATGGGGTTGATGTATCGGATCAAATTCTCCAGTTAGAAGCGCGTGCCGTACAGCTGCGGCAAGAAATTTTCAGCAGCTTGTCACCAGCCCAAAGGCTGCAATTAGCGCGTCATCCCCGCCGTCCCAGCACTTTAGATTACATTCAAGCAATTACCGATGAATGGATAGAACTGCACGGCGATCGCGGTGGAAGCGACGATCCGGCATTAGTAGGTGGTATAGCTAGTCTTGCAGGACGTTCGGTAGTGATATTAGGCCATCAAAAAGGCCGCGATACTAAAGATAACGTTTACCGTAACTTCGGGATGGCTTCTCCGGGAGGTTATCGCAAAGCGATGCGCCTGATGGAACACGCTAATCACTTCGGGATGCCGATTATCACGTTTATCGATACTCCCGGTGCGTGGCCCGGTGTGGAAGGAGAACAACTGGGGCAAGGAGAAGCGATCGCCTATAATTTGCGGGAGATGTTCGGTCTGGACGTTCCGATTATTTGCACCGTGATCGGTGAAGGGGGTTCGGGCGGTGCGCTAGGGATCGGAGTAGGCGATCGATTGATGATGTTCGAGCATTCAGTTTATTATGTCGCCAGCCCCGAAGCTTGTGCTTCTATTTTGTGGAGAGATGCCAGCAAAGCGTCCCAAGCTGCCGAAGCCCTCAAGATTACCGCGTGGGATTTAAAAAATTTGGGTATTCTCGATGAATTGTTGCCCGAACCGACTAACGGTGCCCACGCCGATCCTCTCAAAGCAGCTGCCACCCTCAAAGAAGCTCTGTTGAAAAATTTAGACGAACTCAGCCAATTGAGTAATCAACAGCGTCGCGAACTGCGTTATCAAAAGTTTCGCGCGATCGGCGTCTTTACAGAATTGAATGCCTAAAAAAACCTGTAGTTTGGATGGTAAAATTAAAATGTTACAATTTTTTACGTGCCACTCATTTTGGTCTCACATCAGATATCAGATGAGCTAGGTGACGTGAGGGTAACATCTCATCGACAAGAGGAATTAAGGTTAAAAAAATTAATTTCTCTTCAAATGCGATGTTCCATCCAAAGAAAGCAAATAATTCAACTAATGAGTGCTTCAACTGAAAAACGCGCCCTCATTACAGGGGCTAGCAGTGGAATTGGCAAGGCAACTGCTTTGGCATTTGCTGCGGCTGGAATTCACGTAGCGTTAGTAAGCCGTTCCCTAGAAAAATTAGAGGAAGTGGCTCAAACCGCCCGTGAAGCTGGGGTGCAAGCGAAGAGTTACGTTTTAGACCTGGCTAAAATCGAGCAGGTAAAAGAAAAGATGAGCGCGATCGAGGCTGACTTCGGTCCGATCGACATCTTAGTTAACAATGCTGGCATGGGGTATACGGCCCCATTAAGGGAAACGCCTCTTTCTGACTGGCAACAAGCGATCGACCTCAACCTTACCAGTGTTTTTCAGTGCATTCAAGCCATATTACCAACCATGCGATCGCGCCAGCAGGGGACAATTATTAATATTTCCTCGATCGCCGGTCAACAAGTTTTTCCTAACTGGGGAGCATATTGCGTCAGCAAGTTTGGCTTGATGGCACTAAGCAAAACCCTAGCCGCTGAAGAACGAGCGAACGGCATTCGGGTGAGTGCCATTTGTCCCGGTTCGGTAAATACCCCTATTTGGGATACGGACACGGTGAAAGCCGATTTCGATCGCTCGGCGATGTTAACCCCTGAAATCGTTGCCCAGTCTATCTTACAGGTTGCGCTGCTCCCCGAAAAAGCAGCGATCGAAGAGTTAACCTTAACAGCTAGTGCTGGGGTTCTTTAAATAGCTCTCTTCTAATGTTGGTAATACCAGATTCCACGCAAGACTTTAACCAAGGCTTATCATGACTATCGCTTCTTCCAACAGTTCCAACGGTACTGCTTCTGTTTCCAAGCCTGCTAATAGCACTTTGCAAATTTCGAGCCGCCCCGATCGTAACAGCTTAAACGGTCAAGAAAGTCAAATTCATCCTGCTTCGGAAGTATCGGATGAAGAGATGACCGAGGCAGTAAGGACGATGTTGCTGGGAGTAGGCGAAAATCCAGAACGGGAAGGACTGCTCAAAACTCCCAAGCGAGTTGCAGAAGCAATGCGCTTTCTGACTAGCGGTTACAATCAATCTTTAGAAGAAATTGTTAACGGTGCCATTTTTGATGAAGGCCATAATGAAATGGTGCTGGTAAGAGATATCAATTTCTTTAGTTTGTGCGAACATCATATGCTGCCGTTTATGGGTAGGGCGCACGTTGCTTATATTCCTAACGAAAAAGTGGTCGGACTGAGCAAATTAGCCCGGATTGTGGAAATGTACGCCCGTCGCTTGCAAGTGCAGGAACGCCTGACTCGCCAAATTGCAGAAGCAGTTCAAACTGTTTTGGAACCAAAAGGGGTTGCTGTGGTGATGGAAGCTACCCATATGTGCATGGTAATGCGTGGGGTTCAAAAACCGGGTTCTTGGACTGTTACTAGCGCAATGGTAGGTGTATTCCAAGAAGAACAAAAAACTCGCGAAGAGTTTTTGAATTTAATTCGCCATCAACCAGCATTCTTTTAGGAAAAGGAAATAGGGAAAGGGAAAGGATGAAGGATGAAGGATGAAGTCAGAAGTCAGAAGTCAGAATTCAGAAAATAAATTCTATTTTTCTCTCCCCATCCCCCATCCCCCCATCC
>DATNQN010000038.1 GCA_036703985.1 Leptolyngbyaceae cyanobacterium | reverse complement strand
CCCCTAGCCCCTAGCCCCTATTCCCTAACTATGCTAATATCGCTGCGAATTGACAATTTTGCTTTGGTCGATCGTCTGGAACTGACGTTTGGCGCTGGTTTAAATGTATTGACTGGGGAAACTGGAGCGGGAAAGTCGATTATTTTGGATGCGATCGATGCTGCTTTAGGCGGTAAAGTTACCAGTAGGTCGATTCGGACTGGCGCACAGCGAGCGGTGGTGGAAGCAACGTTTCAGTTAACGCCGAGTTTGGCTGATTGGCTTTGCGAACAAGAAATCGATCCCCTGGATGAGTCTTCTTTGGTGTGCAGTCGGGAAATGTCTACTAATCAGGGGGTTTTGCGAAGCAGTCGATCGCGAATTAATGGAGTATTAGTAAATAGACAACAAATCGAGCGGTTGCGATCGCATTTGGTGGAAATTACCGCACAAGGACAAAGTGTTTTAATCGGACAACCATCTCATCAACGAGATTGTTTGGATAATTTCGGTGGTTCATCTTTGCTAACGGCGCGACAAGTGGTGTTTGATGCTTTTTCACTGTGTCAACAAGCATTTGCTGAATTGGAGAATCGCCGTCAGTCAGAACGTCAGCGTTTGCAACAGTTAGATTTATTAGAATTTCAAGTTAAAGAACTCAAATCTGCTAAATTAGAAGACCCTAATGAATTAGAAGAACTCGAACAAGAACGTCAGCGTTTGAGTCACGTCGTCGAACTGCAACAACAAAGTTATCGAGTTTATCAAGCACTTTATCAAAATGAAAATGATAACCATGCGGCGGCTGACATTTTAGGTCAAGCGGAATCGAATTTAATTGATATGGTAAATTACGATGCTCAGTTGCAACCGATTTTGGATATGGTGAGTGCAGCTTTAGCACAGGTGGAAGAAGCGGGAAGACAAATTAATGCTTATGGTGAAAGTTTAGAAGCCGATCCCCAGCGTTTGGAAGAGGTGGAACAACGGATTCGGAAATTAAAACAAATTTGTCGGAAGTATGGCCCGACTTTGGCGGAAGCGATCGCGTACAATGAAAGTATCAAGAAGGAATTAGCAGAACTGCAAGATGGCGGTCAATCCTTAGAAACTCTAGAGCAGATTTATCAAGAACGAAAAGCTAAATTGGAGAATGCTTGCGAAGAATTAACCGAATTGCGTCGGACTGCTGCTAAAGATTTGGAAGCGCTTTTGCTGCAAGAGTTAAGACCGCTAGCAATGGAAAAGGTACAGTTTAAAGTGGAGATTGCTGCTTGTCCGCCAACATCTGCTGGTGCTGATAAAATTACCTTTTTGTTTAGTCCCAATCCGGGAGAACCGCTACATCCTTTAACAGAAACAGCTTCAGGCGGTGAAATGAGCCGTTTTTTACTAGCTTTAAAAGCGTGTTTCTCTCAAGGGGATGCGGTGGGAACGCTAGTATTTGATGAAATAGATGTGGGAGTTTCTGGTAGGGTGGCTTTAGCGATCGCGCAAAAACTTCACCAGCTATCCCAATATCAACAAGTGCTTTGCGTTACCCACCAACCGTTAATTGCAGCAATGGCGGATCGTCACTTCCGAGTTGATAAACAAGTGGTCGATACTGAACAGACAGTACCGACTAATCACAACTCTGATGTTCGTACTGTGGTACGGGTGAGTAATTTAGATAACCATAAGACGCGCAGCCAAGAACTAGCGCAACTGGCTGGGGGACAATCTGCTACGGAAGCGATCGCATTTGCGGAGTCTCTTTTGGCACAAGCAGACCTGCGTCGTCAAACTCGATCGTCTAACCAAATAACCGATCCCACCTTGACATCTGAAAACGCGATCGAACCTTAAACAATACTTAATGAATTGGCAAATAAAGCTGAGTATGGTTGAATCTATGGCAGAATATCAAATTCATTTGCTGCTTTTGAAATAACGTACCATTCACTCCCAGAAGCACGAAGTAAACTTCCATCCGCATTTGTTCGGATTGGTATCAGTTTTAGGGAGCAGTAAACTAATCTGTAAATTATACTGGTTGGATTTTCACATATCAATCTCTAACTCACATACTTTATAAACAACTATGATCGGATCACGTTCGCATCTGCCATCTATTGCACGAACTGCTACTGTAATTGATGTCGTGCCGTACATTAAAACACAGTCCGTGCATCAAATGGCTCAAGCGCTCAATGGTGAGGTGAATGGAATTGAGGGAGCGCTACCGGGAAAAGAGCTAACAGCATATCAAATATTACCGGAAATTTCTGCTGATGCTCATACAGTCGATGCAGGTATCGGAGAAGAAACCGAGGAAACGGCGCAGTCGGTGTGTGAAATGGCACAAGGCATCATGCTGGAACCAGTGGCGATCGATACGCCGATTACCTTGGAAGAACAGCCTTTGCATCAAGTCTGCGCTCATCTTAGCCAAGAAATTAATGTAATGGATATCGCTCCCGAATCAGATGAGCAATCTGACGGGGGAGTAGTTGAAGCTAATGTAATTGATATCACTCCCCAAACCGAATCTAATGAAGGGTATAAAATATCGCCACAAGATTTAAGAGCCGGAAATACGATCGATGTCATCAGTACCTCAGAAAGTGTAGATGAACAGACAGATTTTTGGGGAGAAGATAGTTCGAGCGAACGAAATCAACCCACTGCAAGTAATATTTTTTATCAAGTAGAATCGAGCATCTGGGAAGAAGACGACCAAAACGATCGAAAATCAAACCGAGAAACTAAGATCGTCGATCGGATAGAACAAGTAGATCGGGTAGAAGATAAGACGATCGATGTCACGCCGATTGAAGAAACCCATAAAACGTATAAAATAGCACGAGAAGATGTCCAAGTCGGACAAGCGATCGACATCCAGCCGACAATGGCACATCAGCCTGTGCAAAGAGCGGTAGAAGCACAAGTTGCCAGTAATACGACAATTGATGTCACGCCAGTTAATGATAATCCGTTAGCTAATCAAACAAATAATCATCAATCCCAACGGAGTGGCGAGTTAGTTAAGAGTGAAGGTAATTTTTCCACATTTCTAGCACCCCTCAACAAAGATTCCTTCAAAAGAGTCGTTACTGATGTAGAAGACAAACTAAAAGTAGTCAATCAAACCCTCACTATGCTGACTCACAGCGAGGGTTTTGACGCGATATTGCAAGATATGTTGAATGCAATTACCTTGAAAACAGGGGAATTGCTCAATGCCGATCGCACGACTATTTACTTAGTAGATGAAGAGAAAAACGAACTGTGGTCAATAGTTGCCAAAGATGAAAAAGGGCAATCTTTAGAAATTCGTTTTCCCGCCACCCAAGGAATAGCAGGGGAAGTAGCCACTTTCCGCAAATCTATCAAAATTCCTTACGATTTCTATAACGATCCCCGCTCTGCCTTTGCTCAAATGCAAGACAAAAGAAATGGATACCGCACCTATACAATGCTGGTTTTACCATTATTAAATGACAACGATGAATTAGTAGCAGTTGTTCAATTAATCAATAAATTAAAAACACCAGGCGAAATAGCTAACACTAATTCATTGGCAGAACGCATTGACTGGAATGGTTTTACAGAAGAAGACGAAAGAGTATTTGAAGAATTCGCTCCTTCCATTCGCTTAATTCTCGAAAGCTCTAAATCATTCTACGTAGCTACCCAGAGACAAAGAGCAGCAGATGCCTTAATTAAAGCGAACCAAGCCCTCAGTCAGAGCAGTTTAGACTTAGAAGACACCCTGAAGCGGGTGATGGATGAAGCTAAGAAATTAATGAATGCCGATCGCAGTACCCTTTGGCTAATCGACCACGATCGCAACGAATTGTGGACTAAAATACCGATTGGTGGTGTATTAAAAGAAATTCGCATTCCCAGAACCGCTGGATTTGCGGGATTAGTTGCCGAAACAGGGGAACCGTTGATGATTCCCTTCGATTTATACGACGATCCTCGTTCGGAAACTTCCAAACAAACCGACCAAAAATTAGGTTATCGCACTTGCAGTATGTTGTGTATGCCTGTGTTTAATGCTGATGGCAATTTGATAGGCGTAACTCAATTAATTAATAAGAAAAAACAGGGAGAACATCCTCCCTACGATGCTAATGAATGGCCAAAAGCACCAGAATGTTGGCGATCGAGTTTTAATCGCACTGACTTAGAATTCATGCAAATTTTCAACATTCAAGCTGGAGTAGCTTTGCAAAATGCCAAATTATTTGCTGAAGTGAAACGCCAACAACAAATGCAGCGAGATATTCTTCGCAGCTTGTCAAATGGAGTTATTTCTACAGATAAAGCTGGTAACGTAATTGCTGCGAATGAAAGTGCGAAGAAATTACTCGGCTTTTGCGAGGACGATAAATTAGAAGGCAAACCAGTTTATGAATTAGTCAGAATCAAAGGCAAAGAAGAAACAGATGAAGATAAATTTGCCCAATGGTTCAAAACAGCTTTAAATTCAGCAGAAGAGAAAAAGCGCCAGCAATATTACCCGGATCAACTCCTAGAATCTGCTGATAGCCAACAACACACTGTCAATCTTTCTATTAATGCGATCGCAGATGCGATCGACTCGACAAAGGTTGACGGCGTTTTAGTAGTAATGGATGATATCAGCGATGAAAAACGCCTCAAGAGTACCATGTATCGTTACATGACTCAAGAAGTAGCCGAAAAACTACTCGAAAGTGGCGAAACCAAACTAGGAGGAAATCGCAAACAAGTAACGGTACTGTTCTCAGATATTCGCAGCTACACCACTTTAACAGAAAGTATGCAGGCAGAAGAAGTGGTGCAAATGCTCAACGAATATTTCGAGTCAATGGTAGATGCAGTCTTCCGCTACAAAGGCACCTTAGATAAATACATCGGTGATGCGATCATGGCAGTATTTGGTGCTTTCGTACCATTAGAAGACCACGCTTGGATGGCAGCACAAACCGCAGTGGAAATGCGTCATCGTTTATCTGCATTTAACGAAAAGCGTCGCCTAGACAGCAAGCAAGAAATCAAAATCGGTATTGGTATAAACTCCGATGAAGTAATTAGCGGAAATATCGGTTCTTCGCAACGGATGGAACTAACTTCCATCGGTGATGGTGTTAACTTGGGTTCCCGTTTAGAAGGTGCTAGCAAACAATACGGTTGCGATATCGTGATTAGCGAAAACACCTTCAGGCTATGCGGAGAACATCGCATTTGGCATCGAGAACTTGACTACATCCGCGTAAAAGGAAAAACTCAACCAGTATCAATTTTCGAGTTAGTCGGTTTGCAGGGTGAAGTAATTCCCGATCAGAAAAAGAAAGTGATCGAGATCTATCATTTAGGACGCAAGTATTATCTCGAAAAGAAATTCCGCCAAGCGATGAACGAATTTGCGACAATTCTGGAAGATATGAATATTGCCGATAAAGCAGCTTCTCTATATCTGAAACGCTGTCAATATTGGCTAGATAATCCAGAAGCTGTCGAATCAGAATGGGATGATGGCGTGTGGACTCTCACTGATAAATAAGTCAGTTTGTAGACGATTAAGATACACAGAAACCCGGTTTCTTGAAGAAACCGGGTTTCTAGTCTGTACTTCATCTAATCGTAGGGTGGGTTAAGACCTCTGAAACAAAAGCAAACATTTTTCACCATAAACCTGAAATACCAGATAATAGTAATTATCACATCATAGTGGAAGCATCAAAGGAAAGTAAAAAATGAAGATAGAAGCTGCTATCTTGAAAAATGTTGAAAAATTGCCTGAATCTGTCAAACAGGCAGTCCTTGACTATACAGAATTTCTTGTAAACCGATATGAAAAGGAGGCTTCTAAAACAGAAAAAGCTGCCAAGCGAGGCGGGCTGGGAACATGGAAAGGTAAAATTTGGATGGCAGATGATTTTGATGAACCTCTCGAAGATTTAAAGGAATATATGTAAATATGAATTTTATATTAGATACCCATACGAACATCAATGAATTAATTGAAACAGTTATTAAATATACACCAAGAGAAACTCACGGTTCTTTAGCACGGATGGCGCACCTCAAAGCCTTTCAACTTACTGTTGCTAGGACAGTTGTGATAGCGTGTGTTGCACTAGCTGGTTTTGTTTCTGCAAATCCAATTCCTGGTGCGGCAATACCGGCTGTTGCTGTTGTTCAAACCTTCATGGTAATGTATATTGGTTGGCTTGGCGGTCGTGAGTTTTCAGAGCAAACACTAAAAGACTTTGCTATAACTACAGGGGTAGGTATTGGTGCGAATGCTGGAATGATAGGCATTGCTGATATTGTTTTGAAATTTGTACCCGGTTTCGGTAGCTTATTTTCTGCGAGCGCTGGTGGCATTGCTACACAAGGTTTAGGAGATACGACAATTAAATATTTTCTTGAGCAGTAAACAACAATTGACGCAGATTTAATCATTTAAACTTGTATGCAAAACCGAAGTATAAGACCACATAGCATTTGGCCTAACTTTGAGAACCATATCTTCAGGAGTAAACATTTCCCAATAAGGTAAATCCGAATCATCCTCAATTTCTGGGATAAGTATCAGTTCATATCCATTCGAGAAACCCATATTAAAACCTAACTCTGGAGTAGGTACAAACCAACTAATATGATTATTTTCGATCGCTTTAATTTTTTGTCTAATATTTTCCGCATCTTCGTCAGAAGTAACAATAGTTTCTCCTTCCGATTTAAGTTTCCAAGGATTTCCTCGCGTTCCTAATATCCACTCTCCTTTTTCTTTACCAGCCATCGATTTTTGCGAGTAAGGAATTTTTGCACCAATATGAAGGCTCAATTCATCTCCGTAACTTAAGTTAGCTTTCCAGCAGATTTGTAAGAAAACATTCATAGTAATCTTTGCTATTTCTTTGATATCCGTTAATTTGGTCACTTCCCGAATTAAGTTAATAGTCTTTATAATTTCTAAAAAAGTTAAAGAAACCCGGTTTTTTAGAAAAACCGGGTTTCTGGCTGACGAAAACCCTATTTATCCTAGTTGCTTCAATCTTTCGCGCAGAATCTCCGCTTGCTTCTGTGCTTCCGCCAACGCATCCCTAGCAGCTTGCACCACTTCCGGCGCAGCTTTATCCACAAAATTAGGATTGCTTAAACGCCCAGAAATAGATTTAATTTCCGCTTCTATTTTAGTTAACTTTTTCTGCAATTTGGCGCTTAAAGCAGCTACATCTACGATACCAGCTAGCGGAATTAAAACTTGCACGGTACCGACGACACCCGCCATATTCTGGCCAATTTCTCCATCCAAAATAGGAGTAATGGTCAGATTTTCCACCTTAGCCAAGGTTTGAATATAACTCTCGCCAGATGTCAGGATTTGCCGTTCTCTATCGCTTTCACTTTGCAAGATTGCCGTTACTTTCGCACCTGGTTTAATATCCACTTCGGCGCGGAGATTTCGCAAAGTGCGAATTGTGTTAATTAGCAAATCGAAATCTTGCTCTAATTCGGGATTAATTAGCGTTGTATCTGCTTTTGGAAAAGCTTGCAACGCCAATGATTTATCCTCGCCAGATTGGGTAAGAGTATGCCAAATTTCCTCAGTAATATGGGGCATGAAAGGATGCAGTAATTTCAAAGTTCCTTCCAACACGAAAGCAATAGTTTGTTGGGCGACCTTTTTAGAACTAGCATCGCTATCTTTTTGCAGGCGAGACTTCACTAATTCGATATACCAATCGCAGAAATCACCCCAGAAGAAATCGTACAAACTTTTGGCAGCTTCTCCCAAACTGTAACTCTCGATATACTTGCCAGTTTGTTGCACGACCTGATTATATCGGGAGAGAATCCATCTGTCTGATAATTCTAGATTTTCTGTGGCTACTTCGCCTAATTGCTGCGGTGTTTGTTCCTCCAAATTCATCATCGCAAAACGGGAAGCATTCCACAATTTATTAGTGAAATTACGCGAAGCTTCCACCGCTAAAGATTCGCCTGTTTTGCGGTTGTATCCTTCCATGCGGATATCTTGACCCGCACCTGCTACTTGCTTCACCAAAGTATAGCGTAAAGCATCAGTGCCGTACTTACTAATTAAGTCTAACGGGTCAATGCCATTACCTTTTGTTTTTGCCATTTTTTCGCCGTTTTCATCCAACACTAAACCGTGAATGTAAACATCTTTAAACGGCATTTGATCCGTAAAATATCCAGCCATCATCGTCATTCTAGCTACCCAGAAAAAGATAATGTCAAAACCAGTAACTAGGGTAGAAGTTGGATAGTAAAATTCCAAATCCCTTGTATTTTCCGGCCAACCTAATGTAGAAAAAGGCCACAATCCAGAAGAAAACCAAGTATCCAATACATCTGGATCTTGCTCTAACTTGACATTTTCGCCAAATTGTGCAATAGCTTTTTCTTTTGCTTCCGCCTCAGTTCGCGCTACCACAAACGGCGTACTATCAGTTATTTCGCCATTAGTTTCGCTGACAGCATACCAAGCGGGGATTTGATGACCCCACCACAACTGACGAGAAATACACCAATCCTTTAATTTGACTAACCAATCGCGATAAACTTTAGTCCAACGATGAGGAACAAATTCCGGCGAGTTTTTCTCATCCAAGAATTCTAGCGCTTTGTCAGCCATCGGACGAATTTTGACAAACCATTGAGTAGAGAGGAGAGGTTCGATCGCAACTTTACCGCGATCGCTATAAGGTACAGTATGCTTATAATCCTCAATCTTCACCAAAAATCCATCATCTTCTAACCGTTGCACCACATTTTTCCGCGCCAAAAAACGGTCTTGCCCAACAAACGGCCCTGCATTTTCATTCAGCGAGCCATTCTTATTCATAATATTGATAAACGGCAAATTATGCCGCTTACCCATTTCAAAATCGTTCGGGTCATGCGCTGGCGTCACCTTCACACAACCAGTACCAAACTCCATCTCCACCAACTCATCGCCAATAATCGGAATTTCCCGATTCATAATTGGCAAAGTCACCGTTTTACCAATTAAATGTTTGTAGCGATTATCATTAGGATTAACCGCCACTGCCGTATCACCCAACATCGTTTCCGGTCGAGTAGTTGCCACTTCCAAATAACCAGAATTATCAGAAAGCGGATAACGGAAATGCCACAAATTCCCGTTAACTTCCTTATCATCCACTTCCAAATCCGAAACCGCAGATTGAGTAGCCGGACACCAATTTACCAAATAATTACCGCGATAAATCAATCCTTCATCGTAAAGTCGTACAAAAGCTTCCGCTACCGCATTCGATAAACCTTCATCCAGCGTAAAGCGTTCCCGCGACCAATCCACAGATAAGCCCAAACGCCTGATTTGATATACAATTGAACCGCCAGAATTTTCTTTCCATTGCCAAGCGCGTTCTAGGAACTTCTCACGACCTAAATCTTGGCGAGTTACCTTTTCTTTTTCCAGTTCCCGTTCCAACATGACGTGAACGGCGATACTGGCGTGGTCAGTTCCCGGTATCCAGAGAGTATTGCGTCCAGTCATCCGATGATAGCGGACGACGATATCCATAATTGTTTGTCCCAAGGCATGACCCATGTGCAAGCTACCAGTCACGTTGGGTGGCGGAATGACCATGCTGTAGGATTCGCCGCCTTTTGCTGGGTCAGCTTTAAAGATTTCTTTTTCTTCCCAAAATTTTTGCCATTTGGCTTCGGTATTGGTGGGGTCGTATTGGGGGGGGAGGGTTGAAGTCATTAGTTGAGGGAAACGCTGTTTGTATTAAAATTTTGGCATAGAGATGGGGAGAGAAGAGGAATGAACCGCAGAGGCGCAGAGGACGCAGAGAGAAGAGAGTTGGGAGAGGAGATGAGTCAGCTGACTTATGCTGTGATTGGGGCGGCGATTGAGGTGCATCGGGTTTTGGGGCCAGGTTTTTTGGAGTCGGTGTATCAGGAAGCTTTGGAAGTGGAATTTCGGATGCGCGGGATACCTTGTCAACCTCAGAAGCCAGTAGCAGTGACTTACAAAGGTTATCAAGTTGGTGAAGGTAAATTAGATTTTTTGGTTAGCAATGTTTTAATTGTGGAATTGAAAGCTGTAGAAAATTTAGCCCCCATCCATGAAGCCCAAGTTATCTCATATCTTAAAATGACCAATCATCCTCTCGCCCTTCTCATCAACTTCAACGTCTCCGTCCTCAAAGAAGGTATCAAACGCATCATTTCCTCTTAATCTTCTCTCTGCGCTCTCTGCGTCTCTGCGGTTCGTTAAAAAAAACTTAAGCTCTAGCTGAAGGTGAAATAGCTTTTACTTCCGCATTTAACGTCACAAAATATAATTCTATATTTAAATCTGGATAGCGATCGCGAATTTGCCAATAAGCCCGACTTAAATATTCCTGATGAACTTTCTCTTCTTGTTCCGGATGTTTACTCAATTCCGGATCGATTTTATATGTGTAAGCACCACAATCTTGATGATCGAAAATCATTACTTTTTGAATATGATGCAGCCGATAGGATAAGTCCAATTGATCCCAAAAAGCTTCGGCATCCGCTTGATGAGGAATTCCACTTAATGCTAAGGAAGCACCCGCCAAAGCAGTTAAGTCATATTGATTACCAAGATTATTTAGTGATAAAAAGTAACGTTGTGCTTCTAAAACGCGAGAGTCAATGCAACTAAGAACTAATGCTTTGGTTGTTGTGGCGGCTTTGGCTGGTTCAGTAGTTGATAAAATTGCTAGAGAAAACGCCCCTGGTATGAGTTTGAGGAAGTGGCGGCGGTTGATGCAGTTGGGGCAGTTGGGGCTGTGGTTCATGGGATACTGGGTGAAAGCGGGTAATACTGGTGGTTATCATTACTGATATCAGAAAACCCGGTTTTTCGATAGAGTTACGTTATAATATGTTGATTTTTGAGCTACTAAGTTAATTTCATGGGATATTGTGAGAATTGCGATCGCAGTTTTTATAGGTTTGGTTTTATTTGCGATCGCAATACCAGCGCCGCTATTCGCCAGTTGCGGCGAAAACTTGATAACGAGAAATAAACGCATCTAAAGTAGACCACTACCCTTGACAATTACGTATTTAAGTAATTACATTGTAAATACTTAAATGTTTTAGAACTAGTTAAAAATGGGCGCTGCGATTAGAACTAGAATAGTTAAAATTGGCAACTCTCAGGGAATTCGTATTCCTAAACCGCTCTTGGAGCAAAGCGGAATTGAGGCAGAAGTTGAAATTGAAGTGGAAGGCGATCGCTTAATTATTCGTCCAGCAACAAGAACCCGCGTGGGATGGGATGAAGCTTTTGCAACAATGGCAGAACGAAAAGATGATGTTCTCCTAGATGATGTTAGCACTACCAACTGGGAGCAAGTGGAATGGGAATGGTAGTGCAGCGTTTTGATGTTTTTCTAGTTAACTTAGATCCTACTGTTGGGAGTGAAATTCAAAAAACTAGACCTTGTGTAGTGATATCGCCCGATGAGATGAATCGCCATATTTCTACGGTTATTGTTGCGCCAATGACTACTAAAGGTCAAGCATATCCTACCCGAATAGCTTGTCAGTTTCAGGGGAAAGATGGACAAATTGTTCTCGATCGAATTCGTACCCTTGACAAAACTCGATTGGTGAAACATCTAGGTCAAATTAGTACCGATGAGCAAAGAGCAGTTTTAGATATTTTGGCTGAAATGTTCTCTGATTAAAATGATTACTGTATTGAGTTTATGGATACTTTAGCGAAAAAAGGTATTGTTATTTTCGATTATGATGAAGCGGCGTTGGGTACTGAAATTAGTCGGAGTGGTCAGCTTTAATTTACAATCAAAAATATTGCTTACCTTACCTGGTAATAGCCTTGAAATCAACTTATATTTTGAGTAGCTCAAATGAATCAAGCAAATAATAATAAACGTAAAATTTCAATAAACATAGACATAGGTGATGAAATTGTACCGGAAGGACATCTACGAATAAAAGATATTAAAGTGTTGCCTGAAATGCAACAAAGAGCTTTAGTTAAGGATGTTGAAGAGATTAAAAAATTGCCTCTTGACGAACAACTAGATGAGCTTACTAATGATTATTATGTAAAGTTTTACGAAAAAATGCTAGAATTGAGCGATCCTCCACCAGTAACAGTTTATCTGGTAGGTGAAGAGCTTATTTTAGTAGATGGGTTTAACAGACTCTTGGCTAGTAAAAACGCTGGTCGCAAAACTATTCCTGCAATTGTTATGAGCGGGAATGGTACAAAAACAGAAGCTTTAAGGGTAAGTTGCAGAAGCAATAGTTTCCATAATCAAAATTTGTCACCAACCGACCAAAACTGTTGTGTTATGAATTATTATAATACTTTGAGTAAAGAAGAAAAAAATGATGTACTTTCGTCTTCACTAACACAAAAGAAGTATTTCTCGGGCGCTCAATTAGCAGGTTTATTATATTTTCGAGACAATAGCAAGATTAAGAGATTTGTTGAAAAGATGAGAAACCAAGAAAAAATAGAAACAACTCTTAATGAAGAAAACAAAGACGAATCCTATATGAGAAAGTGGTTTTATTTATGGGAAAATGCTCGCGTTCCTGAATATAGTCATAACACAATGAATAAAACTTACAGCATTTCAGAATTGGCTAAAGCAACTTGTTTTGACAACGAAGATGAACTAAAGAGATGGATACGAACTATTCAACGTAAAAAGCAAGTAATTATATACGGCCCACCAGGTACAGGTAAAACATTCTTGGCAAAAGAGCTAGCTAAACACTTAACTCAATGTCCCGACAAGGGCGATCGCTGGGACATAGTACAATTTCATCCAGCCTATTCTTATGAAGATTTCATGCAAGGTATTCGTCCTGAAATAGGTGATCAATCATCAGGAGACGCTAATGGGCAAATCAAGTATAAATGGGAAGATGGGATATTTCTTAAATTCTGTGAAAAAGCTAAATCTCCCCCAGATAATGCTTATGTTTTAATCATTGATGAAATTAACCGCGCAAATCTTTCTAGCGTATTTGGTGAATTAATGTATTTGCTCGAATATCGTGGTGAAAAAATCAAATTAGCTGGCAATGGCAAAGAATTTGAAATACCGGAAAATGTTCTGATTATCGGTACAATGAACACAGCCGATCGCTCTGTTTCTCCCATAGATAATGCTCTGCGGCGACGCTTTGCATTTCTCCATCTTCCTCCACAGCTTGAGATTTTGGCCTCTCATTATCAGGGAACAGAGTTTCCTATAACAGGATTACAAGAAGTTTTAGGTGATGTTAATAAAAAAATAACAGATGAAAACTTTCAGCTTGGAGTATCTTTCTTTTTGGATCTGAAACCTAAAGACAATAGAGACAAAAGTAAAAGCAAAGAAGATTACATTGAAAACATTAAGGATATCTGGGAAATGGAAATAGATCCATACCTTAAAGATAATTCATTTATTATTAATGATGATATACAAAATTTGAAATGGGATAAAATCAGTAAAAAATACGATGGATTTAAAACCAACGATTAAGGAATTAGAAGAGTATAAAATTAAAGAGTTATCTCGCTCTGAAATTAATGATAGAGCTTTGAATTTATTGTGGGAAAGATACAAAGAGAAAAAAGAAAAAAAAGAAACAGTAGGAGTAGAAGTAGAGTTTCCATCACCAAAAACAAATAATCAATGGCAAATAAAATCAAAGGGATGGGTAGGCTACATACCATTAACCCCAGAATTTGTCCTCTACTTAAAGCCGAAAGTAAAAGTAAGCAATATTTTCCGAATGTGGGAATATGCTTATAATTTCGAGAGGTTTAAAATTTTTGACGGCCAAATAAATTGTGGAAAAATAGAAGATTATTACAGTCAGATAGCTAAGGTATTAGCTAAACGAATTATAGACAGAGAACGCCAAGGATTATACCGTGCTTATGTGCCAAAAACAGACCATTTAACTTTTGTTCGCGGACGAATAGATATCCAAAATGCTATTCAAAAACCTTGGGATATTAAGCTGAAATGCCACTACGACGAACAGACAGTTGATATTGAAGATAATCAAATACTTGCTTGGACGCTTTATATTATTATTCGTAGTAGTTTGTGGAAACAACAAGTTCCAGTTCCACGATCAGTCCGCGAAGCATATCACGCTTTACAAGGCTTAGTCACACTCAAGGAATTTAAGCCAGAAGATTTTATTGGGAGAAATTACAATTATCTTAACCAAGATTATCAGCTATTGCACTCACTCTGCCGATTTTTTCTCGAAGGTACTGGGCCAAGTCATGAAAAAGGCGATCGCACTATGTTACCCTTCCTAATTGACATGGCAAAACTATATGAACTTTTCGTTGCAGAATGGCTAAAAGAAAACTTGCCATCTCACTTATTTCTCAAATTTCAAGAACATATAAATATTAGCGATCGCATTTCATTTAAAACAGATATAGTTATTTATGAAAACACAACAGGAAAACCCAGCTATATTCTTGATACTAAATACAAAACCCCCTCTTCCCCAGCAGCCGATGATGTTGCACAAGTTATCGCCTATGCTGTTTCTAAAGAATGCCAAGACGTAGTTTTAGTCTATCCGACTTCGCTCAAATATCCACTAAATGAACAAGTGGGAGACATCCGAGTTCGTAGCCTTACCTTCTTTCTAAATGGCAACCTTGAACAAGCTGGTCAAGCATTTTTAAAAGATTTACTTTCCTAATTCTTCTTTTCACTCTATTTTATTCGATTCCTCTATTTTTTACTCAAATTCCGGTGACCACAAATCAGTAATTCCTACTTCCCAGCCAGGTAGTAAATCTGGCACGGTTAAAACATCACCATCACCCAAAACTATCACATCCTGGCCCGATCGATATATCTCTACAATATGCTTTTCCGGATTAATTAAAATACCAACTCTCGTTCCCACTGCCAAAAAATCTTCGATCTTTTTTCTCAAAGCTTTTAGGCTATCGTTGGGAGATTTTACTTCTACCATTAAATCAGGAGCCAATTCAGCAAAAGAACGGGGACTTTTACGCAATCTTTCTGCTAAAACAAACGACACATCAGGTGCGCGAAGGTCTGAATTTGGCAGGCTGAAACCCGCACTGGAACCAGTTACTCTTCCTAGCTTACGGGGTTTTACCCAGTTACCCAGTAGTCTTGCTGCCTCGGTTGCAACTTCATCCGATTCATAACCCGATGGACTCATAACAATGATGCTCCCGTCAACTAGCTCCATGCGATAATCAGGATGCTCTGTTTGTAGCTTTTCCAAGTCTTTGGTCGTTAAAGATGACATAGAAGCTAAAGGGTTTAAACTGCGCTAAACTGCTTTTATTATATATCTTCGCTAATGCCTAATCAATACCATTTCAAAGAAAGTGTTGATTAATTTACTGTATGAAAAGTTATTGAGATTTCAAAATATCAATCAGAGATTGAGCAATCTATATCTTCAAAAAGGAGATTAATTTATCATTTGTTTTTTAGTTAGTTTCTCGTTCCCAGGTTGAACCTGGGAACGATGTTTTGGAGGTTCTACCTCCATTGCTACAAGATATGAGCTTATTCAAATACCATTAAAAACCATTGATTTTCCTCTAAAGTGTGCAAATCTCAACAAGACCTGAGAAACCGGGTTTCTTAACAAAAATCTAGGCTTTCCGGTTTAGGTATCTGCCAGAAACCCGGTTTCTAGCCCCATCAGCAAATCTCTGTTGAGAGAAAAAGCTATTCTTCTACAAGTGTGGCCAAAACTAGTTAGCGATCGCCAGTTAGCCCTCTAGATGGACAACTCGGCGAGTAGTCCTTCTTCTATTCCCCAGGTTTTTATATTTCCATTTAAGTGTTTTTCCGGAACTTTTAAAAGTTATATAGTATTTTCTAATACTTTATATTTTTAAAACTTATGAGTTAGAAAACACAAATCTCTAGTTATATTGTTGCTCGTTGATGTTTAGCATACTTAGAATATAAAGTAATTTTTATAACTATTACTTACTATAGACTGTACTATATGGCGATCTGAGACAAATTTTTATGAATAGATCGTTACAAAGTTTAATACAATAAACTCATTCACACGGTAAGTATTTTTTCTTATTGTCATGATGGCCGATAAATTTCCCTGGCTTACTGCGATCGTCCTGCTCCCACTCGTTGCTTCCCTTATCATCCCCGTGCTGCCTGACAAAGAAGGTAAGCGCGTGCGGTGGTATGCCTTGGGTGTAGGCATCGCAGATTTTGTGTTGATGTGCTATGCCTTCTGGAAGCATTACGATGCGAGCAGTGCTACTTTTCAACTCGCAGAAAAGTATGCCTGGGTGCCGCAGTTAGGATTTAACTGGGCAGTTTCGGTTGATGGAATCTCAGTTCCATTGGTGCTTCTAGCAGGATTGGTGACGACGCTTTCCATACTTGCAGCGTGGCAAGTAAATGTAAAACCCCGCCTCTTCTACTTCCTGATGCTGGTACTGTATTCCGCTCAGGTAGGGGTATTCGTCGCCCAAGACGTGCTGCTGCTCTTCATCATGTGGGAAATCGAACTAGTTCCCGTTTACCTGCTCGTCTCGATTTGGGGTGGCCCAAAACGTCGCTACGCAGCTACCAAATTCTTAATATATACAGCATTAGCTTCTATTTTCATTCTGGTAGCAGGGCTGGCAATGGCTCTCTATGGTGGCGATAACTTCACCTTCGATATGGTGGAACTCGCTGCGAAAAACTATCCAATCGCCCTCGAATTATTCCTGTATGCGGGATTGTTAATTGCCTTTGGCGTCAAACTGGCAATTTTTCCCATGCACACTTGGTTACCTGACGCCCACGGCGAAGCTTCCGCTCCTGTATCGATGGTATTGGCTGGCGTACTCCTGAAAATGGGCGGATACGGTTTGATTCGCCTGAATATGGGAATGCTCGATCAAGCTCACGTTTACTTTGCACCAATTCTGGCGATTCTAGGCGTTGTCAACATTATCTACGGCGCGTTGACTTCGTTCGGTCAATCCAACATGAAGCGCCGCCTCGCTTACTCTTCAGTTTCTCACATGGGATTCGTGCTGCTGGGGATTGCTTCCTACACTGATGTGGGAGTCAGCGGCGCAATGCTACAAATGATTTCTCACGGTTTAATTGCGTCGGTGTTGTTCTTCCTGGCTGGCGTGACATACGATCGCACCCACACCCTAGCATTAAATGAAATGGGCGGCATCGGTCAAACCATGCCCAAAGTATTCGCCCTATTTACCGCAGGCGCAATGGCTTCTCTCGCACTCCCTGGAATGAGCGGTTTTGCTAGCGAACTCGCGGTCTTCGTCGGTGCAACGACAAGCGATATCTACAGTTCCAGCTTCCGCACCGTCACGGTATTCTTAGCAGCAGTAGGAGTTATCCTCACTCCGATTTATCTGCTCTCGATGCTGCGACAAATCTTCTACAACTCCGGTGAAATTCCTGCTTGCGATATCATGCCTTCCTGCGACATTAACGATATCAACTTGAAGAATCAATGGGATCAAGAAGCAGTTTGTTTCGGTACGAGTTGCGTACTTCCCGTTAACGCTAAGTTTACCGATGCTAGCCCTCGTGAAATATTCATCGCTGCTAGCTTTTTAGTACTGATCGTTGGCATTGGGTTATATCCCAAAGTAGCTACTCAGTTGTACGATGTAACAACAGTGGCAGTAAATACTCAAGTTCGCCAATCTTACACCGAATTTGCCCAAGCTAATTCACCAACTTATGCCAAAGTTTTAATTGCTCCTCAAATTACCGAACCAGAATTAGCTTCTGTGGTGGGAATAGTTAAGTAAATTTACGACCTTCTACTTCTGGGTAAAATTATGCGATCGTTCTTTTTAAAGGGCGATCGTTTTTTTGTTTTGGTAAAATCTTGAATTACCATAAATTTAATCAATTTAAGTTTCACAATAAACCATATACTTGCAAGCTAAACATTTACATATAACGTCGATTACCAGTTTGCAAAAAAGAGTAATAAATTACGGCAGCACCGCTGTAAAACAGCATCATTCCACTTGAAATTCCCCTTAAATGCCAATAATGAAATACTTCTGTGCTATCGATGGTGAAAGAATTTATTAAATTCATGACTATACAAAACAATCCGTTAATAAAGCTATAACTAAATATGCCAAAAATGGCAAACTTCATCCAAATTGGAGAAAATTGAAAAATTACTTTCCAGTCATCTCGTTCCCTACTATCTCCGACCATCATGCGTCCTAGAAATACGGCTGGAATCCAAACAACAAAAACCATTGGAAATAGCAGTTCATAATCTAACTTTTTTATAGGAGATAACACGATATTTATATGAAACAAAGTGCTTTGCCCAAAACCCAAGAGTGATATAAACAAAAAAATATAACTTAAAACTTTCAATAATTTCATAGCCAGTCAAGTTAACATCTTTAAATTTCTATCCGTAAGGATACTCCTTTCCTTAAGCAACTCCATACCCAGTATAAGGACGCTTATAAGGTGGATGCAGCCCTAAGACAATATCCTCTTTTGGCACTCCCATTTCAATTAATTCTCTTCCAATATCTGCTTCAGTCATATTGCGCTGAATCCAGATTTTGCCATCTTTAATATCTAAATGAATAAAACAATTATAAATTCGCTTGAGTCCGTCCCAACCAACGTCTAAAATTTGGTAATGGTCATGTTCTGTATCGAACACAAGCTGAGATTCAATGTCTAATTTTGAATTACCATACTCAGAATTGGCATGAGCGGTTAGCAGTTGGCGGATCAATTTACGGTATTGTTCTATTCTTTCCATGCGATAATTACCTCCTGAAGCGGCTCGTAAATTATCAATTTTATTTGATACTGTTTAACGGCTTCTTGAGTAAACCGTTCTTGAAAGAAAGATTCAAATGTATCTATAGGAACCGCCAGATATAAGGTTCTATCTGGTTCGTTCATCTGCAATGCTAGACGATAGTTCAAAAACCGTCCTAGTGCTGAATGGAAATCAGTAATTGCTGATGGATTGAGAAAACTTTTGATTTCAACTGCAATCTTGCGTCCTGCTTTTTCGGCAGCAAAAACCTTTTCTGCTGCTAGATCGATCTCTAGTTTCACCCCCTCAATCTTAATGATTAGTGGATCTGCTGTAATTACCCACTGCTGTTTAAGAAATGCTTGCTTTACAGCCTCATGAAATAGGTCTTTAGCAGCCATATAATCTCTATGATAAAAGCGATCGGCTAAAACGCAGAGGTCAGAATTCAGACAATTAATTCATCTCCCCATCCCCCCATCTCCCCCTCTAAAAAAATAGGGGACACTCCCCGTGCCCCCAGAGCTTCTAACAAAATTTGGCGTTAAGCGTTAGCCACCGCAGCAATCTTTGCTTCTTTAGCAGTCAAACGCTCATAAGTTGCACGCATCTTCAGACCAGTAAGGACTTGGAACAGACCAGTTCCGTTATTCGAGCCAGGATATTCCTTATGCTGGAGCAACAGATGAGTCAACTCGCCGTGATACTTGGCAGCAGTTTTGCTCAAGTGGTCTTCGATGTAAATCACCTGTTCCAGGTTTTCAAATTGGCCATCAACTTCCAGCACTGAGGCGGCGTGACCGTAATAGGCATCAGGGCCATAGTGCATTCTGATACCTGGGTAGGAACAAGTGAGCTTACTACCGCAGGGTATCCAATCAATGGTTGACCCTTCATCAAACAAGTAAGCAGGCTCGAAACCTTCCACTCCCACTTTCTGAATCAAGCGTACCCGCAGAATCTTGCCTTCTTTGTCTTCCTTGAGCAATTGGGTCGGCAATACTTGGATGACTACATCGGCAAATTCTCTTTGGGGTTCGATGTATGCGGTAAAGTCAGGACGACGGGCATTGATCGCGGCAATTACGTCTTCATAACGGTGACCGCGTTCTGCCATATCCCGTTGGATTTTCCAGGCAACTTTCACTTCATCGCTGATGTCCAGGTATACGCTGAAGTCCATCAACGATCGCACCCGTTCATCATACAGGGGATGCAGCCCTTCAACCACTACGATGTGATTTGGCTCCACCACTTCTGGTGGGTCAATCATGCCGGTTTCGTGATTGTAAATCGGCTTGTTGATGCTTTGACCGTTCTTGAGCGCTTTAATCTGCTCGTACATCAGGTCAAAGTTATTTGCCCTGGGGTCAAGCGCAGTAATTCCCGTTTCTTTGCGCTGCTTTCTATCCAGACTGTGGTAATCGTCTAAACAGATCACAGTAACGAACTCTTTCCCAAACAAATCAGTAATGCGGCGCAAAAAAGTGGATTTACCGCATCCGGAGTCTCCGGCAACGCCAATTAGAACCACGCGGTCCGGCTTACTGGTCATAGCTTCCCTCTAACAATTAAGATTCTCTACTAACCGGGTTTTCATTTGAGCGAAATCCATAGCCTAGAGGTCACCCCCTCGATTGGATTTCCAATTATCTCTGTGGGAGACATGGCGCGATCGCAAAAAAATTACAATCGCCAAAACCAATCCTAAAAATGGCAGTCTGGCATCTGCCTTTTTGGGAAGACTTAAGCCTTCAAGTAAGTATTTACTACTACAGTTATTACTGGAATATCTTACCAGAGCAGGGTTCACCCTACAAGGCTTAAGGAGAATGGAATCGTTTTAGCTCAAGTATTTATGCTAATGTCACTTGGGCATTTTTAGAAAAAAATTGTCAAACTGACTCTCTTGTCACATTCTCTAAAGGACTTACTCGCTAGGGTAGTGCATGATTCTGATGTCAGATTTTCCATGCCTGAGGTCTTTGACTTTTGAGAATAGCTTTGCCAAAATCTTCACCATCTGCTTTCTTCAGCTTTCAGTTTTGATTCCACTCTTTAAGAGTGGTAGAACTGTCATGTGTTGGAAAGGGTACTTTAGAGACGCATAATGTAAAGACGACATTAATCGCGTCTTTACTAAATTTAAGTTCAGTTCGGAGAGATCGAAGCAATGTACAATCCAAGCGCCGCTGGTGGTGCTGCTAACACAGTATCGGGAAGCCGCGTCTTTGTTTACGAAGTGGTGGGTCTGCGTCAGAACCAAGAAACTGACAAGATGAATTACCCAATTCGTCGGAGTGGCAGCGTATTCATCACAGTGCCCTACAATCGCATGAATGAAGAAATGCGGCGCATCGCGCGGATGGGTGGCCAAATTGTCAGTATCCGTCCTCTGACCTCTGAAGATACAGGTAATGGAAAAGCGGCATCAGAAGCTAAACCAGAACCTGTCAAGACAGAGGTAACACCCAAGCCTATGACTCAAGCAAAGGCTAAGGCTCATGAAGATGTCCCAGTGAATACTTACCGTCCCAACAATCCTTGGGTTGGTAAGTGCATCAGCAATGAAGAGTTGGTGATCGAACGGGATGGCAAAAAGGGCATCGGTACTGTTCGTCACATCATGTTTGACCTGGAGGGCAGTGACCTCCGGTATTTTGAAGGCCAAAGTATTGGTATCATCCCGCCGGGAACCGATAAAAACGGCAAACCACACAAACTGAGATTATATTCGATCGGCTCTACTCGTCATGGCGATCGCCTAGATGATAAGACCGTATCCTTGTGCGTTCGGCAACTAGAATATACCCATCCAGAAACCGGTGAAAAGGTATTTGGGGTTTGCTCTACCTATCTCTGTAACCTCCAGCCCGGGGAAGAAGTGAAAATCACCGGGCCAACTGGTAAAGAGATGTTGTTGCCAAACGATCCGAACATCAACGTGATCATGATGGCAACCGGTACCGGTATCGCGCCGTTCCGTGCTTATCTGTGGCGGATGTTCAAAGATGGGGAAAGAGCCATCAACACCGATTACGAATTCAAAGGTTTTTCTTGGTTGATCTTTGGTATTCCTACCACTCCCAATATCCTGTACAAGGAAGAATTAGAGGAACTTCAACAAAAGTATCCCGATAACTTCCGCTTGACTTATGCCATCAGCCGGGAACAACAAAATCCCCAAGGTGGCAGAATGTATATCCAAGACCGGGTGGCAGAACACGCCGAAGAACTTTGGAAACTAATGCAGCAAGATAATACTCACACTTATATTTGCGGTTTGAAGGGTATGGAAGATGGTATTGATGCCGCTCTTTCTGCTGTCGCTGCTAAAGAAGGTGTGAATTGGACTGAATATCAAAGAGCGATGAAAAAAGCCGGTCGCTGGCACGTAGAAACCTACTAGGGAATGGAGAATTGGGAATGGAGAATTGAATAGTTTTGATTCTCGATTTCTCGGTTTTTTATTCGCAATAGCGATCGTCTTTGTAGGGTGGGCAATGCTCACCCTACAATGGTTATTAGCCCCAACGCGAGGCAGGGGGCAGGGGGAAAGGGGAAAGATTAATTTGATATTAAAGAAGAATAAGGAGGCGATCGCAATGACACCGGAACGGGTAGCAGATATGACTATGGAAGAACTCAAAACCCTTATTTCTCAGGTAGTTGCAGAAAAGATGGTTGACGCGCAACTACCCCAAAGTCCAAAGGATACGCGATCGGTACAAGAGGTTTTGGCAGCGATGGATCGAATCAGGTGGACACCACCAGCAGGTTCACCGTCGGTTGTGGAAATGATACGCGAGGATCGAGATAGTTAATGGCTAACTATGTTGTTGATACCAGTTTGGTAAGTCAGTATTCTATCTCTCAAACTTACACGCCACAAGCGCGGGTTTTAATAACTCGGATGTACGCAGGCGATGAATTATATATACCGGAGTTTTCTTTACTAGAATGCGCTAATGTTTTGTGGAAAGAAGTGCGTTTTCGGGGATTATCACAGACAAATGCAGAAGAAATCATCTCTGAATTATTGAGGCTACCGTTTCAAATCGTGTCAGTTAAACATTTGCTACCCCGCGCTTTACAAATTGGGATAACACATCAATTAGCCGTATATGATTCTTTGTACATCGCCTTGGCATTAGATCTGAATTTTCCGTTAATTACAGTTGATAACAAACAGTTAAATGCGGCAATAGCTTGTGGTGTAACTATTAAACCGATCGAGGATTTTTTACCTACTTAAAAGTTTCTAAAAGATCTCTAACTTTTAAATAAACATAAACCCGATATTCTAACCTAAAGTTTCTCCACTGCCCGATATTCAATGCCCGATGCCCCAAATTATTTATCTACGATAATGCCATAGATGTCAAAATAGTTTTGGCAATGAAGTTAGATTCGGTACAGGTTTAAAAGCGTGGCTTTCAAAATTGGTTTGTTGGGATTGGGAACTGTGGGCGCGGGAACGGCAGAGATTTTGTTATCTCCAGAGGGGCGTCATCCGTTGGTGCAGGAGTTGGAGATTTATCGGGTGGGAGTGCGGGATGTGTCGAAGCCCCGTAGCGTGAAGCTGCCACCGGATGTGCTGACTACGGATTTGGAGAGCATTGTCACCGACCCGGCTGTCGATATTGTAGTGGAGTTGCTGGGGGGATTGGAACCAGCCCGATCGCTAATCCTGAAAGCCATCGCCCACGGGAAGCAGGTAGTAACGGCAAATAAAGCGGTGATTTCCCGTTATGGTAGCGAAATTTTCACGGCTGCAAATGAAAAAGGGGTTTACGTGCTGCTAGAAGCGGCAGTTGGCGGCGGTATCCCGGTAATTCAGCCTCTCAAACAAGCTTTAGGGGTTAACCGCATTCAAGCGGTGACTGGCATTATTAACGGTACGACTAATTACATCTTGACTCGGATGCGGGATGAAGGGGCGGACTTTGGGGAAGTGCTGGCAGATGCTCAAAAGCTGGGCTACGCTGAAGCTGACCCGACTGCCGATGTGGAAGGTTTGGATGCTGGTGATAAAATTGCGATTTTGGCATCTTTGGCTTTTGGGGGAAGAATCAAGTTAGAGGATGTTTACTGCGAAGGTATTACTAAGGTTGGTGCGGCAGATATTGCTTATGCCGAGAAGTTGGGATTTGTCATTAAATTATTGGCGATCGCAAAACGATTAGATCCACAAGCCGAACTACTATCAGTCAGAGTAAATCCCACTCTCGTACCGAAAAGCCATCCCCTAGCTAGTATTAACGGCGTCTACAATGCAATTTTTGTCGAAGGGGAGCCGATCGGTCAAGTGATGTTCTACGGACGAGGTGCGGGTGCTGGCCCAACTGCCAGCGCCGTCGTATCGGATCTCGTCAATATCGCTGCCGTCCTTAAAGCCGGAGGGGAAAACGTCGATACCAGCGCCGTACTGCATCCACTTTTGGCTTGTTCTCACCAGCACTATTGCCAAATTGCCCCGTTGGAAGAATTAGTAGCTAGATTTTACGCCCGCTTCTTGACAAAAGACAGTCCTGGTGTTATCGGGAAGTTGGGTACTGCCTTTGGCGATCGCGGAGTTAGCTTGGAATCGGTGGTGCAAACGGGATTCCAAGGTGAATTGGCAGAAATTGTCGTAGTAACTCACGATGTCCGCGAAGGCAACTTCCGGCAAGCTTTAGATGAAATTCGCTCCCTGGAAGCTGTAGATAGCGTCGCTAGCTTGTTGCGCGTTCTTTAATTGAGGATGGGGAGGTGGGGAGATGG
>DATNQN010000037.1 GCA_036703985.1 Leptolyngbyaceae cyanobacterium | reverse complement strand
CTCCCCATCTCCCCATCTCCCCATCTCCCCATCTCCCCATCTCCCCATCTCCCCATCTCCCCATCTCCCCATCTCCTTCTCATTCCTGGCTGAAAATGCTTAAGCCCCGATCGATTTATGGGCCAGAGAAAACGGCTTCTTCGATGTCGCGACGACTGAGGGAGTATTTAAAAGAGCGTTGAATATCTTGGCCATTTTCGCCGGCGTTTAGATAGCGGACTGTCAGTTGATCGATGTCTAGCCAGAGTTCGGCTTGCCAATCTGTTTTTTCAACGCGCCAGCAATGTAGTTCTTGACGGTCTTGTTGACAGCCTTGGTCTTTGAGCCACTGTTCGATATATGGTAAAGGATGGTTATACAGGGGTGTATCGGCTGAAGGCATTACCATGTGGAATTAAAAAATTAAAAATTAAAAATTAAAAAGTAGAGTTTCTTATTTAATTCTACATTTTTAACTTTGTTGGTGCTATTGATTGCTCGATTGAGGTAGTTTGAAGGCTTACTTGGTCTGGAAATACTCGCTCGGAGATTGGTAAAGGTTGAATGACCGCTTCCGGACGAGTGAGGGCAACGGCGATCGCTAATAGGATACATCCTGCAAAGGTAACGAGGATAGAAAATAAGGCAAATATTTCGCCTGGGGACAGGGGTCTATCTGTGGGATCGAGGTAAGCTGAGGACGATCGCTGTTGTTGATGGGAAGAGGGATCGTAGAGGTTTGGTAGTGGTTGAACGACGGCTACGCGAGAATAGCCGATTTTATAATCATAGGCTAAACGTCGTTCTGGATTGCTGAGGGTGGCGTAGGCTTCGTTGAGTTCTTGGAATTTTATTTTAGCGATCGCGGGCGGTAAATTGGTGGTGTCGGGATGGTAACGTTTGCTAAGTTCTCGATACGACCGACGAATTTCTACTCCAGATGCGGCAGGATGCAGTCCTAGCAGTCCGTAGTAACTGGATTCGATCGCTAGTTTAGCGGTTACTGCGGGATGTTGGTTCTTCTGAGTTGCTCTATTGGTAGTCACCTCAGTTTCCCTCTGGCTGTTTGAAGAACTTTTCTTAATTATTTTAACTGCGGAAAGTAGAAGAAATCAGATCTTCTGACAGCGTTTGGAAAAAAAGGTTTTTGCAGGTTCGTCGTGAGAACTTTAACCCTCACGCAGACTACCTTGTATATGGCGCACCATCTATCTGCCTTCCTCTGCGGCGAAAATGAATACTTTATGGTATTAACTACTTACGCAAGTGCCACAATACTAGTTACAATGCAAGCGCTCTTTTAGACCTCTCTAGAAAAGATTGTAGAGAAGTTGCATAAAACGTCTCTGCAATGGTTTCACGTAACTAACGCACCTTTCTTTTTTGGAGATGTCTTTCAGAGCTTGCATCGCAACAACTTGCCTTTTTTAACCTGCCAGTTGCATAACCTTTGTTAGAGAGCGATCGGCTTAAAAACTTAAGTTACTTAATGCAACTAAGTTTAATCTGTAAAATATAGCAATCACCAAGGAGATTATGGCATTCTTAATTGCTGAAAGCCTTGATTCTAGATTCTTCTTCCCTTAGTCCCCAGTCCCTAATCCCTAGCCACTAGCTATATTTCTTCCTATGATAAACAACACCACAAATTGATGCTAACAGCAACCAACCTAATGTATTTATTCGCAAATCAAATATCGATACATCTACTGTATTAAATAAAGTACAAGCTAAAAAAGCCATTATAAAACCAAATAAAATTAATTTATCTTCATTCTTTCCATTCATGTTAAGCAGCAACAAACAGCCTTGATAAATAATCCAACCAACCAATGTAAAAAACAGTATTGCTGTCGGAATACCTATTTCACCTGTTAGCATCAAAAATAAACTATGGGGATGCCCCAACCATACAGGCAGTTCGGGAGTAGAATATTTTGCTTGATAAAGAGGAGTAAAATTACGTAAACCCCATCCGGTTAATGGACGTTGTTGTGTCATCCAGAAAGTGAATTTCCATTGCGTTGTTCGCAAATAAGGTAATGGTCGATCGGGAAAGTTTCGATCGGTGAGTCGCGCCCAAAAGAAAGCGGGTACAAATTTTCGGAGAAATTGACTTATGGGTGAAGGTGCATAAGCGGCGGCTAGAATCATGGTAACTATTCCGGCGATTCCTGCTAATAGCCAACGCCAACCTAGATAAATAGCAAAGGCTAGGCAAGCCAGGGATGAAATTGCCCAAGCATTGCGAGAGTTAGTGAGGACGATCGCGATCGCGCAGAACGCTAATACCGATATCAAAAATAAGCATTGGAAATAGGGAATTTTAAGAGGTTTTTCTGATTTATTCTCCTCTGCATAAGAAAGATAAGAGTTAGAATTATTATGGTTATTATCATCTGATTTTTTATAGGAAATTACCAAATTTTCTATCAATAAACTTAATGCCAAAATGAAAATAATCAGCAGATAAGCAGCAAAGATATTCGCATACATAAAAACGGAAGACATTCTGCTGGGGGGATTACCGTTGGGTATGAGCGTCCAACCTAAGATATTTGCTAGTAATCCGGAAGTATGCCAATTAAAAAATAGCTGCCCTAAACCAAGAATGGCGATCGGTAGAGAAGGTAAAATTAAAATCCAAGCGATGCGTCGTAATTGTGCGGGTTTTTGGATTAATTCGTTAAAGGAAATCTGCAATAAAAAAAATGGTAAGAAATTTGCTAAACCCAAGAAAGCATCCGAGCGGTGAAGGGCGATGCTAGCGGTTAATATTAATAAAATGCTTAAAATTCCGATTACCCAATTGAGGGGACGACTGATTATTTGGCGAAACTTTTCTTTGCCAGTTCCCAATATTGCTAAAGCAATTGGTATGGCACCCAAAGCGGGAAATAAAGGAAAAATCAAAAAACCTAGCTGGGCTAAATTCCACCATATTTGTAAACGAGATTCGGGATGAAAGGAAGCTTTCATCCTGAATCGGGAAACTTCATCCTTCATTCTTTATCCTTACATAATTTAGGCGATTTCCCAGCATTCACTACGAGTTAGTCGAATTTGCGCGAGGGCAAAGACAGTGGGGATAATACGAGCATAATTGGTTGCGATCGCTCTCCAACCCAAGTCTGCCAAAAACCAAGCCCACAACGCAGGGCCCAAAAAGGAAAATACGCCTCGTACCATACTATAACGAGCCGCACTCACCGCCATACCTTGTTCGGCGGCTTTTAAAACCGTATAGCCTTGGAATTTCGTCATTGCTGCCACTCCGCCAGTTACTACTGCTTCCCTGGCAATTTGGTATTTAGCAAAGTGAAGGGCGAACTGACGGGCGATCTGTTGGAGTACGATCGGCTTTACAATGGAACTGACGGCCAAAGCGCTACCGCCCTTAATCAGCCAACCCAAAGGATCGCGCTGTACGGAAAGGGGTAATGGTTCGGCTAATTTGGTAGCTGCCAGACTGCGCTGTACTTTTTGCGTCAAACTATTTTGGTCAGCAGTGGGTAACTCTTTCCACGCTCGCTTTAGCAAATGCAGAAAAATCTCTGCTTCAATATCAGTTGTTGAAAGCTTGTGAGAGTAACGAATTTTCAGATAACGGCAAACTTGGATCAAAGTTTGGCGGTAGCTAACTAGTTGGGTGCGTCTTCGCAATACGGTTAAGCCATCTGCTGCTAAAAAACGAAATCTGTCTTCTAGTAAGTCTATCCAAGTTTCGCGATCGTGGCTTTGTACTTCTATGGGGTCTGGTGTCTGAACGTAGTCTAAAGGATTAAATCGACGACAAAACAGAATTGCCGTGATTTGTTGCAATTCTTCTTCTGTTGCCAACTCCAGCGCCGCTCTCAACTCATCCAAAGTCGAATCCTCCTGGACTCTAGATTCGTGCTGTCCCTTATTCTACTTCTAATGACCGATCGCGGTAGGGGGGTAATATCCGCGTTCCTTGGGATCGCGATCGTTTCAGCAGGGACAAGAGGACAAAGGTCAAGGGACACGCGGGAGAAAATCTTCACCGTCACTATTTTCTGCTCAATTTAACTATACAAGCCTAGTCTCAGTCGGCGCAAATCCAAAATCGCCCTAGCTTAATTTTAGAGGTAGATAGTAGTCAAGCTTACAAACCAATCAATTTGATTAAGTTAAATTAAAAATAATCCACTAAAGCCCCAATTAATGGAGTTGCTACAGAAGGCTCAAATTAACTATATTAAAGGTATAGAGGAAACGAACATGAAATATAGGCGTCCAAACCAAAGCTGTTACACCATCGAACCAGAAATTATACTCAGTCATTCTTAGATTTAACTTAAAAGTAAACCGCTTGATTTCATTGTTTTGATTTTCCTGTAATAGCTTTGTCATATTCGGCCTTCAAATTTACTATTTCTTGCCGCAGTTTACCTTTCTAATCCCCTAGTTACTAAACCATTATTTATGAACCTAGTTTTTTTGAAAAAAATTCCCTTTGCACCTCTGTCGTTACTGTGTTTGGCTTATGCTTTACTAGGTTGGTATCTATCTGCTCATCACCTGTTCTGGCTGGTGGGAGCGTTTATTGTGGCAGTAACTTTAACAATAGCTTGGAAAAATCTAATTTGGTTAGAAAATCTGGAAAAATCTACTTTTTTAACTTGGCTCGTAGCGTTAATGGTAAGCTTATCAATTGCTTTAATTGCTACCCATTGGATTCTGTTGTCTGGTTTGATTATTTTACTATTAGCTACTACAAGTTTAGCCAACATAGAAATTCACCTAGCTGGCTTTAGTAAGCAAGATAAGTTTTGGATTTTAATCATTTCGGTTGTCTTGGGATTGGTAATAGGTGAAATTATAGACATTGCCGTTTTACCTAGTATTAGGTTTTAATCTTTTTATTTGAAGCCTTGTCTGAAGAGACAACAGCTAAGGGATATTCTAAAAAGATAATCCTAATATAGCTATCCTAAATGAATTGCGAACAACTAAACCCCTCCCAACCCTCCCCTTACCAAGGAGAGGGTTGGGAGGGGTTAATTACTTAAATAGGATTGCTATAGTTTATTAAATATTCGGATAAACACCTGGAAATAACCCCGGTTTCGTGAAAAAACCGGGTACTTCTCTCTAAACAGGGGTTCTGCAATTTCAAAGCTTAATATCAGGCCAATTTGCGATCGCATCAGTTGATTTAACTAGGTGCATTCCAGCATCGGCAAATCGCCGAAAAGCGGCATCTGCTTGTTCGGTGAAATCAACTACTCCCGGTACTACCACGGGGGAAGTACAATCTTCTAGTAAATAGACTTTTCTAGTTAAATTCGGGTCTATAGCAATTATTTCATTCAATAAATCATCAATCGTCCAAGCAACACAATGGCTTTTGGCTTGTCCGGCAATAATAATTATATCAAAATTCAATAAATTTTCAATTAAACTTTTATTTTTTTGAGCGATCGCAAATCCATTTGCGCTTTCTAAAACTTCCGGACGCAATACAGAATAATTCTCCGTTAAAGGGTGATTGCCTTTAATCTCAAATTTGGTTTGACTGCGACGGCAAATAGAATGAAAAAATATCGCTTCTTCTAATGATGAAACTAAAGCATGACCGATTCCTCCTAACATGGAATGATACGGCCAAATAATCAGGGGATACTTGCCGCCATCGCTGAGTTTTTTAACATAATGCAAAGCATGGCTTTCCAGTGCGGAATAATCTCCATTAGTTATGCTAAAAGCAATTTCTGGATTAACTTTCCAAACCCCATTTTTCACATCATCAAAAGAGATTACTGTCATGGGCGCTGGATGTTCTCCCACCGCATTTACCCAAAACATAGCATGGAAGATTTGGATTGCTGCGTGAGTATCCATTGTCGGATAAATAGAGGTTATTAAACCTAAGTTACGATAAATAAAATCACACAATCTCAGGTTATCATCAACTGCTCCCGTACCAGAGCGACCGCCTACAAACAATTCAAAATCGGGAATGCAAAAAGTATTTTGGGCATCGATAATTAATAAACAAATGCGAGTGTTGTCGTTGGCTGCTGGCTGTATATCGTACTTTTTCGCCCAATCTGTGGCATCTTTTGCTCTTTGTTCGTAAGTAACTCGCCAAACTTGGCCTAATTTTTGGGCATCGAAATGGGGAGGAATGGGTAATTGTTTGGTAATTTGAGCAGTCATTTTTGTATATTGGTTTGTAGTGAGGATTTTAGTCCTCTTTTACTTTCAAGAATAAGGACTAAAGTCCTTACTACGAACTAATATTTAATTATTAAGGTGGGCAATATTGCCCACCTTAGTTTGTTTAGAACGGGATATCGTCTACATCTGGTTGGCTGGCTGGTGTTGGTTGATTAGTTAGAGGAGTTGTTCTCACATTAGGTAGTGGTTCATCATCCTCTGGGGACATCGTAGCGACCTTGCTAGTAGCTGTCATAGGTACGACATTAGTATTAGCAACGTTAGAACGATAAGAGTCTCCACTAACAGTAACAGGTGATGTATTTCTAGTAGCATTGGTAGCTACTGAAGTAGCGGGTTGAAAATTAGCGTTCGTTCCCAGATAGTGAATTTTTTGGGCTGTTAATTCGGCACGTTTTTCTTTGAAACCTTCTGGTCGATCGAGGGTATTCATACCCAAACGACCTTCGATTACTATTTGCATTCCTTGACGGCAGCGTTCGTTGATTTCTTGAGCTAAATTTCCCCATCCGACTACCTTTAAAGTATATGGCGGATCTTCTACTCGCTGGCCGGGAAATTGGACTAACATTTCCGAAACAGCCAGTTGAGGATCGCCTTGGGTATAGCGCAGTTGGGGTTCTTGAAATACTTCTGCCATTAAGATGCAGCTATTCATAATTAACTGTTCCTTGTTAATTGTTAACGGTCATTTGTCATCGGTCATTTGTCATTGGAAAAAGGCAAATGACTACTATCTAATTATCCTTCTTTTTCGGCTTCTAATCTTTGTTGTTCTTCAACAAAATTTTGGACGCGGGTGCGGTATTCTCTCAGGCTATCATCTACCCACTCGCGATCGCTGCTATTGGCAAAAATATGTACCATCGGTTCTCCGGCATCAGGTAAAATCAACACCCAACTGTCATTAAATCGATTGCAAATTTTTACGCCATCTACTAGTTCTAAACTATCTGTAGGATGGGTTTCTACCAAGTAGCGCATCAAAGCTCCTTTCACCGTCCAAGGACAACGAACTGACTGGATTTTATGAGTAACTCTGGGTAAAGATTCCCGAATGCTGCCGAGACTTCGCTCTTGGATAGTTAGCATTTCAATCAGTTTAGCGATGCAGAACATCGCATCAAATCCCGGGTGCAATTGAGGGAAGATAAAACCCATTTCTCCCGATCCGCCTAACACCACATTATGATGGCTTTGCGCTCCTTCCATTAAAGCACTTGGATTGGCTTTGGTGCGAATTACTCTGCCATCGTGACGACGGGCAATTTGTTCTACTGCGCTGGAGGCGTGGACTGGAACTACGACGGTTCCTCTGGGATGAGAAGTGAGCATGGTGTCTACCATTAAAGCAGTTAACATTTCGCCTCGAATTGGTATTCCCGACTCATCTACTAAGATCAATTGTTCTCCGTTGGCAGATACTTGCACTCCAAAATTAGCTTTTAGGGCTTCTACGACATGACCGAGTTGTTGTAATAAACCTTCTCTTTCGGCATTAGTAACGGCGTTTTGATTGAGGCTGGCATTTAATACTACGGCATCGCAACCAAATTTAGCTAAGAGTTGGGGTAGAACAGCGCCAGATACGGCATAAACGTAGTCGATTACTACTTTAGAACTACTACAGCGAATTGCTTCTGTACTGAGATTTTTTTGAAAGCTGGTGTTGTAAATATCCATTACTTGGCTGGGATAACCCATGTTGCCAATTTCGTGAATTTGGGCGCGTCGTAAGTCTTCTTTGAAATAGGCTCCTTCGATTTTTTTTTCTTGGGATTTCGAGATGTTGATGCCTTTGGCGTCTAAAAATTCAATTAAAATGTGATCCGATCGATCGGGATGTACTCGGACATGAATTGCGCCGACGACGGAGAGGGTAGAAATGACGGTGCGAGTAATGGGAATAGCAGTCGATTCGAGGTTTTGAATGTGGACTCCCACTGACATTAATCCGGCGATTAAGGAACGGGAAACCATGCGGGAGATGCTGCGCTGGTCGCGGGAAACTGCTACTTGGGAACCGGGTTTTAAAGTAGAGCCATAGGCTGCTCCTAATTTGACGGCAAATTCTGGTGTAATGTCGATGTTAGCTAATCCGGAAACTCCCCGTTGGCCAAATAAGTTGCGATGGGCGGTTTGACCCCAGATCAGGTTGATGTTTAAGGTGGCACCGGATTCAATTTGTTTGCTGGGCCAAACTCTGACGCCGGGGCTGATCAGGCTTTCTTCGCCAACGGTGGACAGGGAACCAATGACGGCGGCTTCTAAGATGTGGGCACGACGATCGACTCTGGCACCTCTGGCGATTACGCAGGCGCTTAAATGGGCTTCTTCGCCGATAATTGCGCCATTCCAGATGATCGGGCGTTTTAGGTTGGCATCTGCACCAATGGTCACGTTATCGCCGATGACGGTGCCGGCTTCGATTTGCACTCGCGGGCCAATGCGACAGTTATGGCCGATCAGGACGGGGGGTTCTAGGCTGGCGGTGGGATCGATGTAGGTATTTTGACCGATCCAGATTTGGGCCGATCGCTCTTCGTAGGGAAAATCTAGTTTGACTTTTGAGTAAAGTCCGTCATATTGGGCTTCTCGATAAGCATCCAAATGACCAACATCGCACCAATAACCTTCGGCAATGTAGCCGTACATGGGAATTTCTTTACTGAGGAGTAAGGGGAAGAGGTCTTTAGAGAAATCGCTTTCTTGATCGGGGGGAAGAAAATCTAAAACTTCTGGTTCTAGGATATAGGCACCGGTGTTTACGGTATCTGAAAATATTTCGCTGGTGGAAGGTTTTTCTAGAAATCGGCAGATCTTATGTTGTTCGTCGGTGATGACGACACCGAAATCGATCGGATTAGGAACGCGGGTCAAAATTAAAGTGGCTTTGGACTGGCGGCGTTTGTGAAAATGAATGGCAGCACTTAAGTCAAAGTCGGTGATGCTATCACCGCTAATTACTAGAAAGGTTCGATCTAATAGTTCTGCAATATTTTTAACGCATCCTGCGGTTCCTAAGGGCTGGTCTTCTTCGACGGCGTAGGTCATCTGCACGCCAAAGTCACTACCGTCATGGAAGTAATCGCGAATTACGTCTGGTAGGTAGTGCAATGTGGTAATGACTTCTGTTATGTGATGTCTTTTGAGTAGATTTATAATATGCTCTGCAATAGGCCGATTGAGGATCGGCACCATTGGTTTGGGAAGATCGCAAGTAAGCGGTCTCAGCCTAGTCCCAGATCCGCCAGCCATTAGCACTGCCCGCATAATTCCTCCTGTTTGCACTTTTTGATTGTCGCCACCAATTCTTGGGGTTAACTTGTGGAAAGTCCCAGCCTGGGGTTATGATGCCTGGTTTAGCATTTGGAAGTGACGATCCTTCTTTAATGTTAAAAACTCGATCGAGATTAAGGTGAAAAATTCGATCGAGAAACTTGTTGGCAGCGCGGGGGGAGATGGGGAGATGG
>DATNQN010000036.1 GCA_036703985.1 Leptolyngbyaceae cyanobacterium | reverse complement strand
TTCTGCTTTACTATAGCAATCCTAAATGAATTGCGAACAACTAGACCCCTCCCAACCCTCCCCTTACCAAGGGGAGGGCTAGGGTGGGGTTATTACTCAAATAGGATGGCTATATGATTTGTTCGAGCTAGAAAAATCGCTGAAGCTGTTGCTTGAGCGCCCTTAACTCCTTCTGGGTGGTTATGGGTAACTTCCGCAGTGCGTTTAGCTTCTTCTAATACTGTTTCGAGACGATCGAAAGCAAAACCTACTGGACTGACGCGCATTGCCGAACCGTTACCCCAACTATTGTATGGTTCAGTGTTTTCCGACATTCCCCAAGAGTAAAAATTCTTTCCGTAGCCGGCATCTGGGTAGTTTTGGCAGTATTGTTTGAATTTTTTAGCATACTCTCCACCATTGAGAATAATATCGGCAACCGCAATAGTTAACACGCTGTCATCGGTAAAATATCGCTGGGGAATAAAGAGTAAAAATTATTTGGTTCGCAGGCTGTATCCTTCATGAATCGATCCGATAATATCGCCAATTATTGCGCCTAACATAATTCTTAATTTCTTCAATTCAACTGTTTAAATTCTATGGTGTGTTTACCGATGATATTGTTGATATTGTTTTTTGTTTCTAGGTTAAAGCTGGGAACGAGATCGGGGAGGTAGAACCTCCCTTGCTACATTGCTACAAGATGTGAGGCTTTTTTCTAGCAAGCACGACAACGCACAGAAAGCGATCGCGCTTTTTTCAACTTAGTTCACCAACCTTGCAATTGCAGGAAATGCAGCCTACCCGATCGCTCTCCGGCGACAATTGTCGCGTTATCGGGTGCGATCGCGCAAGATTCTAGGGCATCTTCTCCAGTGAAAGTGGCGATCGCTTCTAGACTTGACAAATCCCATACTTTGAGAGTGGCATCATCTGCCACGGAAACCATAAAATTGCCATTGGGTGCAATTGCTAAACCGTTTACTTTTTTGTCATAAGCGATTAAAGGAATTGGCGGTTCTCCGGTTTCTAAATCCCAATATTTTAGAGCGTTATGATTTTGGTAATCCGTTCCGTAAATTACCCGCTTTCCATCTGGTGTAATTGCCACCGCATTCACTTTTCTGGGGTCGCCAGTGAAAGTAAATAATTCTGTTTGTGTTTCTAAATCCCAAACTTTAAGCGCGTGATTATCTCCATCTAAAGTATCTTCTGGGCCAAAATAAGGGCTGCTACCAGAAGCAGAAACCATTCGTTTGCCGTCAGGGGTAATTGCGATCGCAGTTATGTGATGGAGATGACCCGCGAGTGAAACTATCTCTGTTTTTGTTGATAAGTCGCAAATTTTTATATTGCCTTGAGAACCGTAAATTAACTGTTGACTATCGGGGGTAAATATTATAGCTTCAAACCAGCTAGAATCAGCAATAAAAGAAAGCAATTCGGCACCGTTTTCTAAGTTCCACAGTTTGAGTGTTTGCCGTTCCGAACCACAAATAAACAATTGACCATCGGGCGCGATCGCCATTGGATTGATAAACTTTGTTTTATGATGGGTAAAGGTAGAAATTTCCTGTTTTGTTGATAAGTTCCAAACTTTAACCGTGTTATCTCTTAAACCAGCAATTACCTGTTTACCATCGGGCGTAATTACTAACATCGTTACCGGACTAGTATAGGTGGTGCTTTGAGAAATTTCTGGCTTTGCTTCTAGATTCCAAAGTTTGATCGTCTTATCTTTGGAGGCAGAAATTACCAATTTGTTATTCGGGTGTAAGGCAGCAGAAGTTATACTATCTTTATGACCGACTAAATTAACTAATTGCTGCCCATTCGTCAAATTCCAAACTTTGAGAGTTCGTTCCGAAGCATTTGCGATCGCCTTTTGACTATCTGGCGTAACTAGCACCAAATATAAAGGATGATTGGTATATTGAATGTAGCCTGATAGCTTAAATAGTTCTTCTCCTGTTTCTAAATTCCACACTTTGAAACTGCTACTATTGCCGTCTCGATAAGGCCCGGTTAGAATTTGTTTTCCATCTGATGTAAATGCGACAACAGCGATCCAATCACTGTGATTTTGGTGACTGTACAGTTCTTCTCCCGTTTCTAAATCCCAGATTTTTGTATTGTTCCAAGATACGGAAACCAGGCGATGGTTGTCAATTGCCGCAACTGCACTTAAAGCGCGATCTTCTCCAAAAGATAACAGTTCTTCACCAGTTTCTAAATCGCGAACTTTGATATTTTTATCATCGGAAATGAAAACTAACCGTTGGCTATCTGGTGTAAATGCGATCGCTCGATCGTTAATTCCCGTAGAAACAGCAAATGTAAAAATTTCCGCTCCCGTTTCCAAATCCCAAACTTGGCGATTTTTACCCCAAGAACCGGAAATTACCTGTTTACCATTGGGGGAAATGCTAATGTACTCTATCCCGCCAGTACCATCATTGAAGCACAGTATTTCTTTCCCCGTTTGCAAATCCCAAACTTTTAAAGTAGCATCCCGACAACCGGAAATTAACTTTTTATTATCAGGCGAAATGGCGAGCGATTCTACTGAGTTTGTATGACCGTTGAGGGTAAAAATTTCCTGTTCTGTTTGCAAATCCCAAACTTTCAGAGTTTGGTCAGATGAAGCAGAAATGAAGCGCTTGCCATCTGATGTAATTGCTACTGCATTTACCGCACTAATATGACCTGTAAACGTGCGTAGCAACGAACCCCCAGGGGAAACCAAGCTAGCTGTTAGGGGGCGCAACCAAGGCCGATCGTTCTGCTGTTTTGCTACTTCCAACATTGCCTGAATTTCTGGAATGTGAAAAGATTGCAAACGCCCCAATAATTGCGCTGCTAGTTGGGTTTTATCTTCGGCAACGATATGTGCTGATAGGCGAATGGCAGCTTGAATTAATCGCAAACAATGCTTTTGGGCTGGAGAAAGGGGAAAGTTCGGGTGCAAGGCTAATTTGTAATCGTCTATTAACTGTTGCGGTGGGAAAGCGGAAATTTTCGCCTTGATAAAATCAAAGTCAATTAATAATTTTAGCAGTGGTTCGCTTTGGGATTTGGCAGCTAAAGCGGCTGGGAATTTGGCGATAAATTCCCCCTGTTGCGATGGCGACATACTGGCTAATCGTGTTTGAAAATCGCTCATATTAACTCCTTTTTTATATTTATGGGAAAATTAAATTGATAAAAATTATTCCATTTATATGAGGCTGTTTTAACGATCTGGTAGTTTTTAGTTAAAAAGGTTTGTCATCATAAAATAGCAGCGATGTAACGCGCTATGTGTCGAGCAAAAAGTTCAAGGTATACGATCTTGAAACTCTGGTGAGTGAGTTTTATGTTCGGATACGATGGTTAGGATTCCGATCGCATTACCCGGTTGGTGAGGTTTGCGAGGTGTTTGGAGTTCGCCTATTAGTTTGGCGAGTGCGCGATCGCCTTCAAGAATCTGCACTCGTTCACCGGGTTGTAGACTGACATCAGTTCGGGTAAACGAAGTTGAGCTTCTGCTAAGGGAATCCATGCGATCGCTCTTGCTTAATTTTACAGGTATCTACAATCAGGACGATCGCGCTAATGGATGTTGAGTTTCCTTCTCTCAATCCACCCTACAGCTTCTCAGGCTTTTTCTCCTCTCGCCTCCCAGCAGAGGTCAACCTACCCAACAAGCATTAACATAAAGAAGTGTTAACTCCCTTTTTCGGGTATGAACTGGCAAGAAGTTTCTGGTAACTGGGTTTTTATTCCCAAACATCCCGTTGGCATAGTGCATTTTCTAGGGGGTGCTTTTGTCGCTACTGCCCCTCACATGACTTATCGATTATTGTTAGAACATCTGGGAAAGCAAGGATATGCGGTGATTGCTACCCCGTTCGCGAATACGATGGATCATAGCGCGATCGCAAAAGATGTACTGTTGAGTTTCGATCGCGCGGTTGACATCTTACGCAGCAAAAATATATTGCGACGCCGCTATCTCCCCACCTACGGCATCGGACACAGCATGGGTTGTAAACTACACTTATTAATCGGTAGTCTTTTCCCAGTCGATCGCGCCGGAAATATTCTGATTTCTTTCAATAACTTTGCTGCCAGAGATGCAATTCCTTTAGTGCAGCAATTTCAGCAATTTAATTTCAATCCATCTTTCAAAATCGATCTGGAATTTACCCCTTCCCCGATCGAAACCACCAAAATTATTGCCAGGGGTTATCAAGTTCGTCGCAATCTTTTAATTAAATTTACTAACGATACGATCGACCAAACATCACCTTTAAACGAATTGCTAGAAAAGCGTTTTCCCGGTATGGTTACTGCCTTAACTTTACCCGGTAGCCATATCACTCCGTTAGGTCATGATGTCAGCTGGCAACCAGGACAATCGTTTACTCCCTTCGATGCGATCGGACAATGGTTCAAGCAAGAAGTTTATCGCGAATTGCATCAACTAAAATCTACCATATTACGTTGGATCGATCCGTTATCTCCCGTATAATGCTTCACCATTAACAAGCAATTACGGCCATCTTCCTGCCTGGTATAACTGAGGCGATCGACTAAACTTTTCATTAGTTGTAAACCCCGCCCTCCTCCAGTATCATTATCTTCATTACTGGGCATTTCTTTGAGTTTTTTCTCTAAATCGAAAGGCTGGCCGTAATCCCATATTCTGATTTCTAGACGATCTTTTAAAATTGTTACTTTAATTTCGATCGGCACTTCAGAAGATTGGTTTTTATGGGCATGACGCACCGCATTGGTAAATGCTTCTGCTAATGCCAGTTGACAGCGCAACCAAATTTTTTTAGCAATTGCCGACCGATGCAATCCCTCAAACCATAACAGTACTTCACTCAAAGCATTCAGAGTAGTGGAAGTTTTTAAAATGCTTTCTTGGATTATTGCCAACTTAAAAAACCTTTCATTCAAAAAAAACTACAATCAACAACTAATTTAGCCTGCTTTACTTATAACACCAAAACTAAATAAAATTTAACCTACTCCAACTTAGCTTAATTGGCCTTACCAGAGTAGTACTGTCATAAGCTAAAATCTATTCACCACCTGACCAATTTTCCTATATCTTTTGCATTTGGCCGTCATATTAAACAATTAGTATCATTTTTATTGTATGTTTCAAATTCTGGTAATCGATGACGATCGTTCAGTACAGCTAGTACTGACAAGACTCTTAAAGAAACAAGGTTATCAGGTAACCGTCGCTAACGATGGGCAAGAAGGGTTCGCACAAGCGCAAAGCTTACACCCAGCATTAATTATTTGTGATTGGATGATGCCTCGCATGAATGGCATTGAAGTATGTCGTCGGGTAAAAGCCGATCCCAATTTATCGGGTACGTTTTTTATTTTACTCACCTCTCTCGATTCGGTGGAAGACCGGGTAAAGGGGTTAGATGCTGGGGCAGATGATTTTATTACCAAGCCGATTGAAATCCACGAATTGACAGCTAGGGTAAGGGCTGGACTGCGATTGTACCAACTTAACCACGATTTGCAAGTGCAAAAGCAAAAGTTAGCGGCGGAATTGGGAGAAGCGGCGGAGTTCGTGCGATCGCTTTTGCCAGAACCTTTAGAAAAACCCGTAAAAATCCAAAGTAGGTACATCCCTTCTAGCCGTTTGGGAGGGGATGGTTTTGATTACTTTTGGTTAGATCCGGATTTTTTAGCTATTTACCTGATGGATACTGCCGGACACGGTTTAAGGGCAACGCTTCCTGCTATTTCAGTGATGAATTTACTGAGAACTCGCACTTTAGCCGATCTCAATTATTATCAACCCAGTCAAGTTTTGAGCGCGTTAAATCATACTTTCCAAATTACATCTCAAAATGACAAATACTTTACCATTTGGTACGGAGTTTATAACCGAGTGAAGCGTCAGTTGATTTATGCTAGCGCCGGACATCCTCCCGCGATTTTGTTATCGGGAAAACAGACATCTACTCAGCGTTTAAAAACTCCGGGAATGCCAGTAGGAATGTTTGATGACACTGAATATATTAATCAATTTTGTAATATCGAATCGGGAAGTACTCTTTATATTTTCAGCGATGGGATTTACGAACTCCATCAACCAGACGGTACGATATGGGGGCTGGATGCTTTTATTAATTTACTGGGAAAGCTGGGCAGTAATGGCAGGATTAACTTAGATTTAATTTTCCAGCAAGTAGATAAATTTAATCTCAAAGATTATTTCGACGATGATGTATCTATTATAGAAATACATTTTGATTAATTGTCATTGGTCATTGGTTATTGGTCATTGGTCATTGGGTTATTAGATATATGTTCAAATCGCCATTAGCAGTCAAAACAATTCAAAATTCTTGCATTATGAATTCAAAATTTCAATCAGTGGGGGCTTGAAACCAGCCACTGAATTGTTGCACCACTGAATAAAATTTAGTGGGTGCCTGTACCCAGAATTAATCAATTAAAAATTTTTATTTATTCTTAATGCAAGCATTTTGAATTTTGAATTCAAAAAAGGGTAATTTGGTTTGAAAATAAGTAATCAAAATCTAACTTACAGTTATTTTACGGTTTTTTATGTGTATTTAACCAATAACCAATGACCAATGACCAATGACCAATAACCAATGACCAATGACCAATGACCAATGACCAATGACTAAATAAAATTAGCTAACTGAACCTACTTTATCCATAAAATCATCTCGATTAGCAAATATTTGAAAAACCCGATCCATGCTGGTCAATTCAAACAGCATTCTTACTTGTTCGTTAATCGAGCAAATAAAGAGTTTTCCACCAGAAGCACGCACTGTTTTGAGAGATAAAACTAAAGCACCTAAACCAGAACTATCCATAAAGGTGATATCCTGGAAATCTACTAAGACTATTTTTGCTCCTTCATTTACTAGGTCGCTAACTTCTTGGCGGAATTGGCTACCTTTTGTACTGTCTAAAATTCCGATTGGTTGAACAATTTTAATTGCCTGATCCATGATTCCTAAAATAATTTAGAACACTAGTACGCTTTTTAGAACAACAGCACGGAATAACGATTAATTGCCGTACTTCGGTATATTATTGAATATTTTTGGGTAGGTTTAATGATAGTAGCATTAAGTCTAATGCAATACGCATCTGAATTTAGCACGGAGGAGCATTTTTTTAGCATTATTCTGTTGCTTGTAACGGACTGACTTTCGCTCGGTAGAGGAGTCGATCGCCTTGGCGATAGCCAGTGTAGCGCACCTTGACGCGATCGCCTGCTTGCGCCGTTCCCTCCATCAATTGATGTAGGTGTGGGTCGTAAGGTAACTCAGCACCAACAGGTGCTAGAGCTTCCACTCCCCATTGTTGCACTAAATTTTCCACCGATCGCACCAAAGGTAACAATTTGACTGCTGGTAACTGAGGATTTTGTTGGGCAGCATGGGCAGCTGTTGGCCATTGTAGCAGCCAAGATTCTAAAACCTGAAGACTGCTTTGCTGAAATTGCTGCACCAAAACTTCTTGTTGCTTCTCCATCTCTACTTGCAGTCTTTGGTACTCTTGTTTTAAGGTTGCCAAATTTTCTACCGATTCAGCGTTCGTCGCGATCGCGCGAGTAGAAAAAGTAGTCAATAAGCGATCGAGAGTTATTTGCAAAGCTTCACAAAGTTTGAGCAGATTTTCTAGCTGCATTTGCATAATTTCTCCTCGCCGCAGTCGCATCAGCTGTCGTTCCGAAATACCTGCCTTACGACTGAGTTCTTTAAAACTGGAAACACCCACTAGCTGCATCAAGTGTTGCAGCTGGTGGGTGTAGTCTTGAAGCGGAGACTGGTTCATTGCTATCGATGCTGCACGACAAGAGGTAACTGGCAAAACATGAAATCGAATAGTAAAAGGCTACCTCTTGTGGCGATGAAAAGTCTAGTTCTGACTATTTTTGGATGATACTACGTAACATCCAAGCATTTTTTTCATGTACGCGCAGGCGTTGGGTTACCAGATCGATCGTTGATTGGTCATCTCCCTTTTCCGCAGCTGGAAAGACGGAACGAGCGGTTTTTGCTACGGCTTCGTTGCCTTCTACCAGCAAGCTTACCATTTCTTCAGCACTTGGCACATCCTTCGTTTCTGAAATCGAGCCTAATTCAGTAAATTGGCTGTAAGAACCGGGAGCAAATACGCCCAATGCTCTGATCCGCTCTGCCACTTCGTCAACAGCTAGTGCTAGCTCAGTATATTGTTGCTCGAATAACAAATGCAAGGAAGTGAACATCGGACCAGTGACGTTCCAGTGAAAATAGTGGGTTTTCAGATACAGGGTGTAAGTATCTGCTAGCAGGCGAGATAGTCCTTGGGCTATTTCTTGCCGTGCTTGTTCGTCAATTCCAATATCGATCGGTTTTGCTTTATCTTGAGTTTGCATAATATTCTCCAAGTAAAGTCTGAAGTCTGAAGTCTGAAGTCTGAAGTTAGGAGTTAGAATTCATACAATTGACTCATCTCCCACTCACCCCCTCATCCCATCCATTCTCTCATTCTTCCGTTCTACCGCTCTCTTCCTTAAGCTAGGTGCATCCGCAATACAGAACGGGGTGCTTTGCGGACTTTGCAACGAATAGTTGGTTGTCCCAGCCGCTGGCAAGCTTCAAATCGGTGACAGCCGGAGAAGCCATAGTACTGTCCGTCTACTTCTAATACGTCGATCGGTTCTTGTTGGCCAATTTCTCGAATCGATTCCATCAATGCCTGTACTTTTTTCGGATCGGTTTCCCGGATTAGGGGACGATGAATCTGGGATAAAGGAATCTCTAGTAATCTCATGATCGAGCCCGTGGCTGTTGCTATCTCTACCTACTATTTAATCATAATCGTTATGACTTCGAGTTGCCACGGTCAATATAATCCGTTTCACATTCCCGTAGGGTAAACTACTCGAAAGCCCGATCGAATCAAGAGATTGAGGATTACCAATCAAAGTGCGATCGACTAATTGACCCGGAATAGGTGCATTTATTGAGCAAGAAAAACTACAAATAGGGAAAACGAGCGATCGTGATGCAGCTTATGGAGAAAAAAACTTGTATCTTCAGACAGATATTGACCGTAACTTGCTGGCGGAAAGAGGGTCAATTGGTAAACTACCTGTTTCGTACAGTAGTGAGCGTGTTGTTTGTGGTGGGACTCGCAGCAGATGTGAGAGCAAATGCCGCAAGTGGGGATGTGGAACTGAAAGTCGGGATAGTGCAGCGGTTTGGGGAGCAACCGGATGATGAGTTAACGTTGAAAGCGGCAGGGGGCGATCGACTGACATTGCGCTTTTTAGCTGGCAACTTGGAACCGATGGCTTTGTCGGCGAACAGTATCAAGCTGGAAATCGAAATGAAACCGCTAGCTATTCCAGAAGCACGAGAGCAAGTGGTGCTGAGTACTCATCCCAATTACGAGACAGCGGAACACAGTGCCGAACAGTGGCGTGCTAAGGGTATTCAAGTGGAGATCGCCCAACCGAACCGCTGGCAGGTGTGGGCAAAAAGGGATGTTTACAACACACCCCTGCTGCGGAGGTTGTTGCTGCAAACAGTGGAAGGGGCTGGCGTGAAAACCGCTTATTTGGATACGCAAATTATTCAGCAGGAACCAAAAGCAACCTGGGTAGTGAATGGCTTTCGCTATAACCGAGACTTCTTGGATATTACGGCTGGCAATAACGCGATCCAGGTGAGTCGAGGTAAAGACGCTCGCACGGCGCGGACTTTTGTCGGTCCGCTGCGGCTTCAGCCTAATGCTTATGGAACTTATACTTTAGTTAATCAAGTACTGTTAGAAACTTATTTGCGGGGTGTAGTACCTAACGAAATTGGTGCAGAAGCACCTTATGCGGCGTTGGAAGCGCAGGCAATCATCGCGCGTACTTATGCTTTGCGGAATTTGCGCCGATTTGCGATCGATAATTATCAGCTTTGTGCAGACGTTCACTGCCAGGTTTACTATGGTCTGACAGGGGCAGTTCCCAATACCGATCGCGCGATCGCAGCTACCAAAGGATTAGTAATTACCTATAACAACGAGTTAGTAGATGCAGTATATTCTTCCACTACAGGCGGCGTGACAGCTTCCTTTAGAGACGTGTGGGACGGGCCTGAGCGACCGTATTTACGACCTTTGGTAGATGCGGTAAGTAACACTTGGGATTTATCTCGCGACAGCTTGGCAGACGAAAACAACTTCCGGCAGTTCATCAGCCTAAACAAAGGCTTTAATGAAGAAGGCAGGAGTTTGTTTCGCTGGAACAGACAAAGCAGTTTAGAAGAAATCATCAAGCATTTCCAGAAATATCTAAACGCTAGAAAACATCCCCTAGCTGATTTTCAAACGATCGAGGGGATGCAAGTAGTAGAGCGATCGCCCAGCGGACGCATCCTAAAAATGGAAGTACAAACCGATAAAGGAGTGGTCGAACTACATAAAGAAGAAGTTCGCAGCGCCTTCATCCCTCCCATTAGTACGTTCTTTTATGTAGAGCCAGTCCAAAAAGATAATATCCTATGGGGCTATGCCTTTATCGGGGGTGGATTCGGACACGGCGTAGGCTTGAGCCAATTTGGTGCCTATCAATTAGCCAATCTCGGTTGGTCAAGCGAACAAATTCTCAAATTTTACTACCCGGACACCCAAATACAGCCCTTAAATAAATCCATCACTTTTTGGCAACCACCGAAAGTACAGCATGAGTCTTAGGGGAAATGGGGGGATGGGGAAATAAATACAATTAATTTTCATCCTTCATCCTTCAGACTTCCCTTATACAGAAGCAGGAACACCTCATAAGTGTTCCTGCTCGCTGTAGAACTAGGAAATTCTGTTAACGAAGGTATTCTGGTAGCAACAAGGTTAAATCAATTGAAGAACCGACAAGGCATGAAATCCTTGTCGCTACACAGAAGTTAGTACAGTTCTTCTTCTTGGTGGGTCAAGATGGTGCAATCAGATTTGGGATAAGCCACACAGGTTAGGACGTACCCAGCTTCAATCTGATCGTCATCCAAGAAGGATTGGTCGGATTGGTCAACTTCACCAGCTGTAATCTTACCCGCGCAAGTCGAGCAAGCACCAGCACGGCAAGAGTAGGGTAGGTCAATGCCTTGTTCTTCGGCGGCGTCAAGAATATATTCGTCGTCAGGAACTTCAATGGTAGTGTTTAAGCCTTCTGCCTCGTTGATTAAAGTTACCTTGTAGCTGGCCATGTAGCAGTCCTCTCAAGTATTCTAAACGGCACTATAAGTTTCCCTTAAGCTTGCCCCAGCTAGTTAGTTGGGAATGAGTTTGCTTTCAGGATTGGTTCACTTTTTGATACTACGGGAAAAGTCAAGAATTTTGATACTAAATTAGCGGTTTGGCTGAATGGGATTCGTAATTAAATTTCCTAATTTAATCCTAATTGCTTATACTTATTGCGGACGGTCACCTTTAGGCACTAGGAAATGAAGACTGGGAGAGGGATGAAGGGGATGGGGGATGGGGGGTGGAGAATTCATACTTCATCCTCGATCCTTCATACGTCATTCTTTTCAATGCCCAATGCCTAATTCTGTGAGAGAAGGTACAATGAGTGATCCTGCTAATTTTTCTGCTCGGTTACCCCTGAAGGTGGGGCTTGTCGGTACTGGATATGCTGCTAAACTGAGAGCAGAGACTTTGCAAACCGATCCCCGCAGCCATTTAGTAGTCGTTGCTGGCCATACTAAGCAAAAGACGGAAGAATTTTGTCAAACTTACCAAACCGAAGCCTTGTTAGACTGGCGGCAGTTGGTGGCGCGGGAAGATTTGGATTTAGTGATTATCTCTAGCGTGAATAGCGAACATGGTGCGATCGCTCATGCTGCGCTAGAAAATAATAAGCACGTTGTAGTAGAATATCCCCTTTCTCTAGATCCGGCAGAAGCAGCAGAACTGATTAATTTAGCTCAAAGGAAAAGCAAACTCCTCCACGTCGAGCATATAGAGTTACTTGGCGGACTGCACCAAGCCTTAAAAAAATGGTTGTCGGAAATTGGCACGCCGTTTTATGCCCGTTACGCCACAATTAACCCCCAACAACCAGCACCGCGCAAATGGACTTATAACTCAAAACTTTTTGGCTTTCCGCTGATTGCCGCACTTTCCAGATTACACCGACTAACTGATTTATTTGGCAAAGTCGCCTCCGTCAGTTGTCAAAGTCAGTTTTGGTCAAATGAATCCGAATACTATACCGCTTGTCTTTGCACTGCACAGTTACGTTTTACCAATGGATTAATTGCAGAAGTAACTTATGGCAAAGGTGAAACTTTTTGGCAGCCAACACGCCCGTTTGAAGTTTATGGAGACCGAGGTTGTCTAATTTTTAATGGCGATGAAGGTCAACTAATTAGAGGGGAAGAAAAGAAGCCTATTGAAGTAGGCAGTCGTCGCGGGTTATTTGCGAAAGAAACTGCTATGGTCTTAGATTATTTACTAGAGGGAAAACCTTTATACGTTACGCCGGACGCTAGTTTATATACTTTGAAAGTAGCTGATGCTGCGCGCCGTTCATCCGCAACGGGAGAAACTATAGAGATTATATGAAATTGTCCAAAGATAAGAAATCCTCTTTGAATATGGGGATGTTATTAATTTTCCTGCTTTCCCTAGCTTTGCACTTTTGGGGATTGAATCGATTCAATAGTTTAGTATTCGATGAAGTTTACTACGTTAAATATGCCCAAAATTACTTAAGCAATACTCCTTTATTCGATGCTCATCCGCCTTTGGGTAAATACATGATTGCCATTAGTATATGGGTGGGCAAGTACTTCCCTTTTGGGCAAGATCCCGTAAATAATTTAACAGGAGTAGAACTTTCACCTTTTACTTACCGATGGCTAAATGCTCTGGTAGGTTCTTTATTGCCTTTAGTTGTGGGAGGGATAGCTTATCAACTCAGCCATCGTCGTAGTTATGCCATAATTGCGGCTTTATTTACTGCTTGTGATGGGTTATTTTTAGTTGAGTCTCGCTATGCTCTCATTAATATTTATTTGATTTTTTTTGGGCTGCTAGGACAATGGTTTTTTTTAATAGCACTAGAACAATCTAAAGGTCGATGGTTTTGGTTAGTAATATCGGGGATTTGTTTGGGTGCTGCTGCTGGTGTTAAGTGGAATGGCTTAGCATTTTTGTTAGGTACTTATCTTATTTGGATTGGTGCTTGGTTAATTAGATTGCTCCCAAATCATCTGGGAAATCAAGAAACAGAAAGACCGCCAGGAAAAAGCAAGCTTATTTATGCTAACTTTTCACTATCTGCTAAAGAAAGTCCCCTTCAAAACTTAACTAGCATAAATTTATTACAAGTAATATTTTATTTTGGTGCCATTCCCGCGATAGTTTACTATTTAATTTGGATTCCTCATTTACAAATCAATAATAATGTTGATTTTTGGGAACTACATCAACAAATTTTAGGATTTCATCAAAGGATGAAAAATACATCAGATGTTCATCCTTATTGTTCTAACTGGTACACTTGGCCATTAATGATCCGACCGATCGCCTATTTTTACGAAACTGTTACTAGTAATAACCCAGCCAAACCATCTTTACCAACTATACCTTCTGGTATGGAAAAAGTTATTTATGATGTTCATGCAATGGGAAATCCTGCTTTATGGTGGTTATCAACTTTAGCTATTTTAATATTAGTCATAGAATTAATGATACGGGTCTTGGTTTGGCTAAAAAAATTGGCAAAAATAGATAATCATATTGTTTACTTTCCTCAACCAAAAGAGTTGTGGTGCATATTTTATTTGATAGTAAATTATGCGGCTAATCTTTTGCCTTGGGTAAAGGTAACTCGCTGTACTTTTCTTTATTTGTATATGGGTGCGGTTATCTTTTCTTTTATGGGTTTAGCATGGTTGGTAGAACGTTGGTTACATAGTGATAGAGTCCAAAACCGCAGAATGGGCTTAACTACTATTTTGGTGATTTTGGTAGCTTTTGTTTTTTGGTTACCAGTTTATTTAGGATTACCTTTATCTCCAGAATCTTTACAAATTAGAATGTGGTTTAGGTCTTGGATTTAGACTGAAGTATGAAGTGTGAAGGATAAAGTATGAAGTAAAAAATATCTCTATCCCTCTATCTACTAGATTAGTTTATCTTCCTAATTTATTGGGGATTCCTTCACAACCACCGGGAATAGTTGCTCTAGTTTTTGAGCCACCCCAAGCGCAGCAGTAACAGCGTTGTTCTTCTGATAAGTTTCTTACATTTGTGAAATCTGCATTTTCGACTACTGCACCTGTATAAGCACCAGTTCTATAGTCAGGGACGATGGTACGACTGCGAGGGGTAGCTGTTTCTAATTTGCCGTAAAATAAGCGGGTTCCTTTCAGATCCGAACCTGTTAATATGGTATCGAATAAAACAGTACGAGAAAGGTTTGCTTTAACTAAATCGCAGTTTGTTAAATTGGCTCTGACTAAGTTAGCATCGCTTAAATCTGTCCAGCGTAAATCTGTACCGGAAAGGTTTGCTCCTGCTAACATTACTCCTAAGTCAATTACTCTTACTCCATATTCTCGATCTTCTTCATAACCTCCTTTACCATCAAGTAAAGGTCGTCCTAAATGTTGGTCTCGTTTGAGAGGAGTTAGTAATTTTGATTTGGATAAAAATCGCAATACTTTCGCTTTTCCGGTGGCGTCTATACTACCGAGTAAAGCAGCAGTACGTCCTTCAGCAAATACTCGTTCTTGTGGCCAATCTTCTAGTAATCCTTCTTCGCCTAATGCTAAATCAGAAACACCTTGAAAGTAAGCATCGATCGTTTGTTGTTGAGTGATGGTATTTTGTTGACTGGTGAGGCGGTTTTGTTCTATAGTTAAGTCGCGGGAAATTACGTATTGTTGCCAAGCAATGTAAACTGCTAAGACGGCAATAAAGATTTGGCCGACTGCGCCCGTCCATTCTGCTAAAGTTCCGATCGCTTCCCAATCTATGGTATGGAACCAAGCATTTAGAAAGCGATAAACACCAAGAAATTTTAACAAACCCGCGATCGCAATTAATCCAGTAGCAGTGGAAAAAATTTGCAATTGCTGTCTCGGTGTCAGCAGTGCGTTGGTGGCGTCTACTAATGGTAACCAAATTACTCTAAAAGAGATTAACAAAGCAACGATCGCACCGGATATCCCTATCCAAAAGCTATTGATGGCAATCCCGAAAAACATGATACCAATTGCCACTATCGTAACTAAGTAAGCTGCTTTGGGCGCGGGATAAATAGCCGTAGCATTTTGGCTGGCTTGTAGTCTAGTTTGATAAAGACGAGAGAGCCTTTGTTGTGCTTGATTTTCTGCTATAGCTGATGCGACTGCTTCTATTTCGTTAGCGTTGTCTGCTGCATTGCCATTGCCAACGTTGTCAAGATAATTCTCTGGTGGTAATTCGGTTTGGGGTGAGTTAGGCTGATGAGAATTAGGGTCTGTTGTCATGTTAAGGAATAGGGACTGGTAATTGATGATTGAGAAGAGAATTTACGATCCTGTTTTATCAAAATAAGATTTCAGGTGGTAGGTATTTAACACAAATTGCTAGTTATGAGTTTAGGCGTTTTAGATCCCCCTCGCATCCCCGCGCTAACGCGCCGCTATGCCTGACGGCAGGCTATCGCCAACGCTAGAAAAAAGGGGGACTTTGAATCCGGTTCCCCCTTTTTTAAGGGGGGTTAGGGCGGATCTAAGTGTCTATACTTATTTCTAGAAACTTACGTTATTTACTAAAAAGATTTTAACTAATGGTTGAGCTTTAGCTTGAGTAAATTATATTTTTAGCTCATTTTCTATCATATTTGTGAATTAATTTACAATTATGGGCAAGTTGGTTGCCGATCGACTAAAACTAAAAATGACTTTATCCCCAATCTCTAACTTATGGCACTTGAATTAGCAGCAGTAAAGATTGCAGAAATCGCTTTTGGCAAATTGCTGGAAACTGCGGTAGGTAAAGGTATCGAAGCTAGTTTAGATAAGCTTAAACCTTTACGCGATCGCATTTGGCACAGGCTGAAAGGCGATGCACAGGCGGAAATAGCTTTAATAGAGGTGGAAAAAAATGCCTCTGGGCCAAATTTAGACCGGGTGGCGACGTTTCTGGATGCGGCGATGAGGACTGACAAGCCGTTTGCTGACGAGATTCAGATGATGGCGCAACAGATTAATCAGGAAATCGACGCTAGGAATATTCAAGACAATAGCAGAACTATGATTAACCGAGATAACGCTAAAGGCTACCAAGTCGAGAACGTTAAGGGTGAAAATGTCCAATTTGGCGATGTTCACAACTACTGACTTTCTGGTAGCCCAAATCGCCCTACTTCCGTTAACCTCATCGACACGCCGCCGAGTCTGAAAGATTGGGTGGGGCGAAAAAAGGAAATTGAAGAACTGCAAACATGGTTAGCAGATCCCAATATTAAAACTATTGGGATACAAGGATTGGGAGGTATCGGCAAATCTTCCCTGGCGGCGTATCTCTACCAAAAATCAAGCTTTGCAGCCAAATACTGGGCGGATGTCAGCCAAAAGCCGGATTTTGCCGCATTTGCCGAAAAGACGATTGCAGCTTTGGGGGGAAGCGTTACCCAGACAGGCGACACCACCCAACTGATCAACAATTTGCTGAAATGTCTGCGTCAGCAACGGTGTTTGCTGGTAATTGATAATTTGGAAACGCTGCTGAATGAGGCGCGAGAGTTCCCAGATTCAGCTTACCAGCAATTGTTTAGTCGCTGGTTGCAGCAGGGTGACACCAGTACCCTGTTGCTGACTACCCAGGAACAGCCGAAACTGTTGCAAGCAAAAATGAATTGCTATCTTTTGGCGGGGATGACTCCCAGCGATGGCGCGGAATTGTTGCAAAAGTTAGAGATTCAGGGAACGGTTGAGGAATTGGTAGCTTTTGCGGCGAGTGTGGATGGACACCCCCTGACGTTGCAGCTAGTGGCTGGTTTTTTACGGCAATACTGCGATTCTCAGCTAAGTGGTGTGGCGGAATTGGGATTACAGCAGTTTGATTTGGTATACCATCAGGCGGAAGGTGTGCATCGGGATAAGGAGGATGCGCGGTTAGAGTGGATTTTGGAACAGCATTTGCAACGTTTAAGTGAGGAACAGCAGAATTTTTTGGTTAATTTGAGTGTTTATCGCCAACCGTTTAATTTTCGGGCGGCGGGGAGGATGTTGACCTCTCCCCCTACCCCTCTCCTGCGAGAAGAGGAGAGTAATTCGGAAGCATCTTCTGCTAAGGATGAGGGTCAAGTTGTCGATAATCTGGCAACTGTGAAGGCTTTGCGGGAATTATACAACCGTTCTTTGTTGCTGGAAACTGAAGATAAACGCTACTACAAATTTCAGCCGTTGGTGCAGGAATATTTGCAAAAGCAAGGAACGGATTTAAGTGCTGCACATGAAATAGCGATCGATCATTATAAGTCGCAGGTGAAACCGCAGCCTTGGGAAACGCTTGAGGATGTAAGGGCATATTTGGAAATTTTTTATCATCTTTGTCAGTTGCAAAGATATGGGGAAGCTTTTTACACTATTCGCGATTATAATTATAGTGATGATTGTGTACAAAACTTTTTAGATTTGCGCGGTTACAACAAGACGCTGGTTGAACTATATTTGCCATTAGTTAGTTTTCAGGAATCGAAAGACGATTTTCAACAGTGGCAATTTATTGCTGCACTTACATCTTTGGGCATTGCTTACCGATCTCTAGGACAATATCAGGAAGCAATTCTTTTCCATCAGCAATCTCTAGAAATAGATAGAGAAATAGGCAATCGTTCTGGTGAAAGTAATTCCCTTAATAATTTGGGCAATGCTTACAGTTGTCTAGGACAATATCAGGAAGCGATTCGTTCCCATAAGCAATCTCTAGAAATAGCAAGAGAAATAGGCGATCGTTTTGGTGAAGGTAGTTCCCTTGGTAATTTGGGTAATGCTTACGTTTCTCTAGGAGAATATCAGGAAGCGATTCGTTTCCATCTGCAATCTATAGAAATAGCAAGAGAAATAAGCGATCGTTCTGGTGAAGGTAGTTCCCTTTGTGGTTTGGGCAATGCTTACCAATCTCTAGGAAAATATCATGAAGCGATTCATTTCCATCAGCAATCTATAGAAATAGCAAGAGAAATAGGCTATCGTTCTGGTGAAGGTAAATCCCTTAATAATTTGGGCAATGCTTACAATTGTCTAGGAGAATATCAGAAAGCGATTCGTTTTTATCAACAATGGCTAGAAATAGCAAGAGAAATAGGCGATAAAAGAGGTGAAGCTAATTCCCTACAAAACTTATCTATATCATATAACAAAATTGGCAAAGTTAAGGAAGGATATGCTGCCGCATATCAAGCCAATCAGATATTACAAGAACTTGGGCTACCCCTTGAAGCTATGCCTTATCCGAACTGGATGAAATTGATAGCTAAATTTGCCCAACGTGGAAAATGGCAATTAGCTTTATGCTTCATTTTAGGTTTATTCGCTTTCCCCTTCGCCTTAGTTTGGATTGTATCGCTGATGCTGTGGCGAGTGGTACGCGCACAATTTCGGCGGCGTAGTTAAAATATCCCTTTTCCCAAATATTGCACCAAGGTCAGAAACCGGGTTTCTTGCAACCAAGTTTGACGTACTATACTATATATAGTATACGTCAAATATTATTCTATGCAAACAAAACTCACCTTACGCCTAGATGAAACCCTCATTGTCAAAGCAAAAAACTGGGCAAAATCGCGTAATGTTTCCCTTTCTGAAGCGGTAGCAGAATTTTTTGAACATCTACCAGAACCAGATCGACCTTTGCAATTGAGTACATGGACTCAAAGCTTAGTGGGAGTAATTAAATCAACTGGAGAAATCCCAAATGATGAAACTTTACGCGAAGAATATATCGACTATCTAGAGGAAAAATATCAGTGAAACGAGTGTTATTTGATAGCGATGTCGTGCTTGATGTTTTATTAGAAAGACAGCCTTTCTTCGCAGCTTCGGCTTTAGCACTTGATGCGGTTGGACAAGGTAAAGTAGAAGGATATATTGCCGCCCATAGTATTACGAATATCTTCTATTTATTGAGAAGACATTTGGGAAACGAGAAAAGTCAGGAAGTGCTGATGAATTTGATGTCTAAAATGGTAACTGCTGGCGTAACAGATGCAGTAATTCGATCTGCTTTTTCCAGTGGCTTTAAGGATTTTGAAGATGCGGTCACTTATGCGGCGGCGGCGGGTGTAGGAGTAGATTATATCGTTACTCGCAATATCAAAGATTTTCGATTAGGAAGTATCCCCGCCATGCTACCGGAAGTCTTTT
>DATNQN010000035.1 GCA_036703985.1 Leptolyngbyaceae cyanobacterium | reverse complement strand
CCTCACCTTAGCTAATGCCAGTGCAAATACAAATATTGGTACTCAGAATACTGCTACATTAGAAATCATCGACAACGACAGCAGCATCCAATTCTCTCAAACAAACTATCAAGTCAATGAAGACGGTTCAGTAGTTGGTGTTGCCGTTACTTTAAATCGAACTGGCGTTACCACAGGCACATCCAGTATAGATGTACAACTAACAAACGGAACTGCTACAGGCGGAGTCGATTTTAACAATACAACTCAAACTATCAACTTTGCCGCCAACGAAACTTCTAAAACTGTTGTCGTTCCTATCACAGAAGATAATTTAGTTGAAGGAAATGAAAATCTCACCCTTACCTTAGCTAATGCCAGTGCAAATACAAACATTGGTACTCAAAGTACGGCTACTCTCGCAATTGTCGATAATGACAATCCACCCATTAATCCACCAAGCAATCCACCCATTAATCCACCAAGCAATCCCCCAATTAATCCACCAAGCAATCCATCAAGCAATCCACCAAATAATAATCCTAGTTTACCTATCAACAATAATTTACCTGTCGTTTATATTAGTGATGCTACAGCCATAGAAAGTAACAGTGGCGATAATTTAGCTAATTTTAGTTTGACTCTCAGTGCGGCGTCTGGTCAAAATGTTATTGTTGAATATGCGACTGCTGATGGAACGGCTACTACTACTGATAATGATTACGATCGCATTTTGCCTCAAACCATTACATTTAGTCCGGGAGAAATCAGTAAAACTATTAGCGTTGCTGTCAAAGGTGACACTAAAGTAGAGGAAAACGAAAGCTTTTTTGTAAATTTAATAGGTGTCGCCAATGCAATTATTGCCGATAACCAAGGTGTGGGAATTATCGTCAATGATGATATCGATAACCAACCAGAAGATAATTGTTTTTGCGAACAACTAGTTCATCCTAATTTGGATACTTTCTTTGCTGAAGGAAAAGAAGGTTATTCACTAGCACAATTGAATCAAGTTAGCAATAGTATTTTCGGTACTGAAAGCGACGATAACCTAATTGGAAGTGATATTAATGATGGGATTGATGGTTTCGATGGGGATGATTTTCTGCTGGGAAATGGAGGTAGCGATAACCTGCACGGCCACAATGGAAAAGATACCATTTTTGGCGATCGCGATCGCGATTGGATTGTTGGCAATGAAGGGGATGACTTACTCAACGGCAATGAAGGTAATGATGTAATTAACGGTAATCAAGGGGAAGATATCGCTAGAGGTGGCAAAGGCCACGATATCGTGCGTGGAGGTCAAGATAATGACCGAATTTGGGGTGACAGTGGCGATGATACCCTGATCGGAGACAAAGGCAACGATAGCATTTTTGGTGGCACGAGCGATCGAGAAATTGGCGATGCCAACGGAAGAGATTTAATATTAGGTAGTAGCGGCGATGATTTTCTCAACGGCAATCAGGGAAACGATACCGTTTGCGGTAATGAAGGAAATGATACAATTCGTGGCGGTAAAGATGATGATATCGCGTTTGGCGATGCTGGGAATGATGCAATTTTTGGCGATTTAGGCAATGATAGCCTTTGCGGTGGGGATGGTAACGATACGATCTATGCAGGTAATGGTAGCGATGTTCCCATTGGGAATGTAGGCGAAAAAGATTGTTTGTGTGGGGGAAATGGCAACGATTTGCTATTTGGTAATGAAGGAGAAGATAAAATAAATGGCGATGCCGGAGAAGACAGTCTTTATGGCGGTAAAGATCACGATACTCTGTCTGGCGGAGAAGGCAATGATTGGCTGAGTGGAGATTTAGGCGATGATATTCTGAGGGGGGGAAATGGCAGCGATCGCTTTATTTTATCTCCCGGTTTTGGTACTGATATCATTCTCGATTTTCAAGATAATACGGATTATCTAGTATTAGCTGGAAATCTCTCTTTTGCACGGTTGATAATTAATCAAAGCAGTGAGGGAACTGCGATCGCTGCGATCGACACTGGCGAAGTTTTAGCCATCCTGAAAGGCGTATCGCCTAATCTGATTACTCAGCAGGATTTTATATTACAGCAGATTCCAGTTGCCTAAAGTAAAGGATATTCACAATGCCGATCGTGATTTGCATAAAACTGGCATTCCGCACCCGAACTATCACAGTACAGATTGTTAGGTAACGGCATCGCATTACACCGTATATTTACTTAAAAAAACATAGCGCTGTTGCTATAAACACTCTAGCAATTTACCTAAAATTTACTAACTTTCTACCTTTATAAAGATTGGGTAATATGTATCAGTTAGCTGTTTCCATTAACCTGTAAAGCGATTAGGATAATTCAAGAAGTAATCCTAATCAGTATAATATGCAACTCAACAAACTTTCTAACCAAGTAAAGCTAGCAGCGCCGATCGCAGCCAGCTTATTAGCATTAAGTTTTTCTACTCAAGCTCATGCAGCTAGTTTAGGTGTCGCCTCCGATTACAACGTCTTCACCTTAGGAAATTTCAACCAAACGAGTACTGACGTAGAAGGTAAGCTAGCAGTCGGCGGTAACGCTACTTTCACAGGCGGCTTCGGGGTAGGCTCTCGCCTCAGTTCCAATAGTGGTAACGTACTGGTAACAGGTGGAAATTTAAATCTAAACAACGGTCAAGTTTACAACGGCAATGCCATCTATGGTGGCACTGCTAACGTTTCCGGAGTTGGCTTTCCCAGCGGTAATTTAAGTCAGGGAAATCCTCTAGACTTTAATGCAGCAGGAGATTATCTCAAAGGACTATCTTCCTATTTAGGAAGTTTAACTTCCAACGGAACTAAAAATATTGCTTATGGCGGAATTTCCTTAACCGGCTCAGATTCAAATCTGAACATTTTCAATTTATCAGCATCTGATTTAGCCAGTGCAAACAGTTTTAATATTAATGTTGCCAATGGTTCTACAGTAGTAGTTAACGTGAGCGGTGCTACTGCTTCGATGCAATATTTCGGTTTTAACATTAACGGTAGTCCGGAAAACGCTCAAAGACAAAAGGTTCTTTATAACTTCTATGAAGCAACTAATCTAAATGCTACTGGAATTGGCATTCAAGGTAGCATTCTCGCACCTCTTGCTGCTGTAAACTTCAATAACGGCCAAATTAACGGTCACTTGATCGCGGCTTCCCTCACAGGAAACGGCGAATCTCATAACTATCTATTTAACGGAACTTTGCCTGATGTGCCTTCTAATGATGATGAGGTAGATCCGGAAACAGTTAAATCAGTTCCGGAACCATCAGTTTTATTAAGTTTAGGCTTAGTGAGTTCATTACTAGGTGTAGTTCGGCGTCAACGTCAACGTCAAGAATAGACACATCTAAAAAAAACGATCGAGACTCGACTCACATCATGTCCGGTTGTATGTAGTGAGGACTTTAGCCGAATGTCACTAAGTTTAGTCTGGGAAGGAGGCTGGAGCCTCCTTTCTTAGTTCCCAGGCTGAGCCTGAGAACTAGAGATACTCAAATTTAGGCCAAAATGAAAATGAGAATATCTTCTATTTGGTAATAGGGAAAAAGCAATCGTCGATTGCTTTTTCCCTATTTGTATGAATATCTATTGCTAATAAACAGAAATATAACCAAAAATAGTTCGAATTTACGTTATTTTACGGTATTTATCAAGGGAAATTAAGAACGATATTAGCTATTGACATACTATTGGGTAACTAGAAATGGAATCGTAACGGTGAAAGTCGTACCAACCCCGATTTCACTTTCTACAGTAATATTTCCACTGTGTAAATCTACGTACTTTTTCACCACAGTTAACCCCAATCCAGAACCTGGGATGAGACCGACATTTTTACCGCGATAGAAAGGTTCAAATAAATGTTTTCGATCTTTGAAAGAAATGCCAATACCGCGATCGATAATGCGAAAAATATTGATTTTTTCTGGCTTCCCATCAGCTGGTGCTTCGCAAATAAGAGCAAAATAAATGCTTCCCCCTTGCGGTGAATACTTAATGGCATTAGACAGTAAATTGCGTAAAATCGTTATCACGATCTTTTCATCTATAAAAGCCTGATGGCATTCACCTTGATGATAAAAATTTATCTGGTGGTTTATGCCTTCTCTTAACTGAATATTTTCGACTATTTCCTGGCAAACTTTGGCTAAATTAGTAATTTTTCGGTTAACCTTTAATTGGCCTGTTTCGGCTCGATTAATTGTTAAAATATCATCCAATAATTGAGTCATCATTTTTGCAGATGCTTGAATTCTCTGAATATTTCTGAGCATCTTTTCTTTTGGTAATTCCTCTTTGGCATTTTCTAGCAACTGAGCAGAGGCTAAAATCGTGCTAAGGGGTGTACGAAAATCATGAGATGCCATACTGAAAAACCGATTTTGCCATTGGCTGCATTCCCGATCTTTTTCTAACAACAAACTATCTTCTTCTGCTTGTTTTCGCTCGGTAATGTCGATGGCTGTACCTAGTATTTGTTGGGGAGTACCATCACTATTTCTGGTAAATACAATATCCCAAGTGTGCAGCCAGCGCCATTCATTTTTGGCGTTTTTTAAGAGTAATTCATGTTGTAATATTTCACCATCTTTGGCTTTTAAAAATCGTTGTTTTATTTCGGCTAATTTTGGTAAACATTCATGGTGAAAAACTTCTGTAAAAAAAGCCGATTTCATGGATTGGATTTCGGATGGAGTGTAACCCAGGCAGACATATGCTTGGCGATTAATATAAATGTTACGGTTTTGGTTGAGATCGAAAATATAAATTAAATTAGGAGTTGTATCGGCAATTTGTTGAATTAAACGCTTTCTTTTTCTTAATGCAGCTTCTACTTGTTTGCGATCGGTGATATCCCGCAATAACCAACCCAAAGCTATCGGTTTGTCTTCGCGATCGCGAATCACTGTCACCCTCAAAGTAGCGTTAATCAGTTCACCATCCCCGGACTCTAAAAGCACATCCCATTCTTGTACTGGGGTGCTTTGACGCAACCGTCTACTTAGTTTCGATTGAAACAAACGACGCTGTGATTCGGCAACGAAAATTACTAAGGGTTTAGCTACTAAGAATTCCTGAGAAACTTTGAGCAGATTAGCTGCGGCGCGGTTACCTTCCTGAATTACGCCTCGTGCATCGGTTACTAAGTAGCCGTCCGGTGCCAACTCGAACAATTCTTTGTAATACTGGCGTTCTGCTTGTGCTACCTTGCAGGCGGCTAGTTCTTCCTGGGAAAAGCAGGGGTTTTCTGCTTCTGCTGATGTTTCTTGGCAATTAGCGCGGGATTGTTCGCCAACTTCGTTCATATGCTCCGTTTTTTCAGGAATCAGGGACATCTCCTACTCCAATACCTTACTCTAAGAGCCAGTCGATCGACTTTTTTATCAAAACTTTTTCTGTCTTTGGTAGTATTGACCGATCGGCGTCAGCCTTAGGGAATATATGTAGAAAAAGAAAATTGCGATCGATCTATTTAAATTAATCAAATTCTTATTATTTCTTTACAAATTCTCCAAACAAGAATCGATTTATCATACTGATAAATTTTTGATATAGCCAGGGGGATAAGCTGCTAGTTGAATCATACAGCAGCGTCTTCCGTGTATCCCCCCTAATATTTACCTTTTTTTTTCGCGTATCCATAGATCAATTAGTAATTTAAATTCTTAATTTTTGTCGAATACTGTAATAATTTAATGAAAGGGCAATATTCACTTGCTTACCCTCAAAAAGAGAGGGGAAGTTGGTGGCCCTTTGTCTAAAATAACATTTTTTATTTAAAGCGTCACCCTAAAAAATAAGGGAGATTGCTAAATCTTTGGTTGTTTAAAAAGACTAAAAGCAGGCCAGAGTGATTTTAATTATTCTGGCTGAAAACCAATATTAAGTTCTGTAGCTTTTGCATCAGTTCACTTTTAAAATACAAAACTAACTGCCTTATGAAGATTCTGATTGCTGAGGATAATCTGTTATTTGCACAAGCATTATCAGAAGCCCTCACTGACCAGCGTTATGCAGTGGATGTAGTTTGCGATGGCGAAACTGCTTGGCATCAGGTGAAAACTCTTCCCTATGACTTGATTTTGTTGGATATTATGCTGCCAGAACTGGATGGTTTGAGTCTTTGCAGACGAATGCGATCGCATGGTTACAGCATTCCGATCGTTATGATGACCGCCCTAGACACCAGTTTTGATAAAGTTAACGGACTCGATGCCGGTGCAGATGATTATGTTGTCAAACCAATAGACTTACCAGAACTATTTGCTCGAATTCGTGCTTTATTACGGCGGGGAATTTCTTGTTTACCTCCCGTTCTCGGATGGGGAAATTTACACCTCAACCCCAGTACTTATGAAGTAATATATGATAAAGAATTCGTCCACTTAACCCCGAAAGAATACAGTCTCTTAGAACTACTTCTTCGCAACGGACGGCGCGTATTGTCCCGCAGCGTCATTATCGAACGCATTTGGTCGCTGGAAGACCCCCCAGAAGAAAGTACCGTCAAAGCTCATATCAAAAGTTTACGCAATAAACTAAAATCGGTAGGAGCGCCCAAAGATTTAATAGAAACCGTTCACGGTGTTGGCTATCGCCTTAAACAACAAGAAGTCCCGGTTTTAGCTACAACTTAATTAAGCATTAATAGTGGCACTTTCTAACATTTTGATAGTGCCACTACCAGCATCAATTTCCACTTCTACCCCTATTGGCAAAGTGAATTTATCTTTAATATGACCGATCGCCGAACCATACCAAGCCGGAATTCCTAAAGGTTGGATATGTTCTCTCAAAACTTGCGTCAAGGTGAGAGATTTATCTCTATCTTTCGGATCGCATTTGGTACATTGACCAAAAATAAAACCGGAAATTTGGTTGAGAATTCCTGCCAATTTCAACTGGGTTAACATTCTGTCTACTCGGTAAACTTCTTCTTCCACTTCTTCTAGAAACAAAATAGTTTGTTTCCAATTTGGCAAGTAATCAGAACCGATCATTGCCACCAAAACAGATAAATTACCACCTACCAATTTTCCTTTAGCTTTGCCAGAGGTAATTGTTTCTTTACATATGAGGGTTGTCGTCGTTGGACTGTTGGCAGGGGGATTTTGCATCACTACGCTTTCCCCATTAAATAGTATTCGCTCTGCGTAATTTAAGGTAAAATCATTCCAGGTGGATGTTGCGACTGGCCCGTGAAAAGTCACCACTCCGCTTTTAACATAAATTGCTAATAATAAGGAAGTAATATCGCTATATCCCATCATAATTTTGGGATTATTTCGGATGAGCTTATAATCTAATAATGGTAAAATGCGATTGCATCCCCAACCACCCCTCCCAGCAATAATTGCTTTGACCGATCGATCGGCAAACATGGCATTTATATCGCTGGCACGGTCAATATCTTTACCTGCTAAATAACCGTAGCGATCGAAGACATGAGATCCTAATTTCAATTTAAATCCCAAAGATTCGAGAGTTTTTTTGGCATCTTCGATATCTTCAGCAGATGTTGCACCAGCCGGGTTAACTAATCCAATTGTATCGCCTGATTTGAGTTTTGCTGGTTTAATAATTGGTGGTAAAGATGTATTCGAGCGAGCAACTTGTGGTAATTGGGTAGCTAATGTTGCTATACCAAAAGTTTGCAGGAATTGACGGCGATTAAATATCATGTAGCGGTGATTGTTTCTAATAGTGTTTTGAGGATAAGATAAGTAGAGGTAGCACCTGGGTCTTGATGATCGATACTGCGATCGCCTAAATAACTGGCTCTTCCTTTTTTCGCTATCATAGGAATAGTATTTTTCATTCCTGTTTCGGCAGCAGCTACCGCTTTTTGTAGTGCTTCTTGCATATTTTCACCATTAGTAACTGCTTGCTTAAAAGCATCTTTCGCTGGGAATAAAACATCTAACATTGTTTTATCACCCAGATTAGCTTTACCCCGCTGCACTACGCCATCCACCGCTGCTTCTAGTAAAGCGATCGTATCTTGATTAGTTAATTCTTGCTTTCCCGCTACAGCCGTACTTGCTCTTAAAAAAAGAGTACCATAAAGTGGGCCGCTAGCACCACCGACGCTAGAAATTAAAGTCATGCTCACTGTTTTGAAAATCATGCCTATATCTTGATCTGCTACGCTGGGTAATTGGGTAATTACTTTTTGGAAACCGCGACTCATATTAATGCCGTGATCTGCATCTCCAATAGCAGCATCTAGTTCGGTGAGGTAATCTTTATTCTGTTCGATAACGGCTGCTATGCTTTGTAACCATTGTAAAATTTGTTCTTTTGACAGCATTTTTTTAACTTTCCGATGAAATGCGATCGATAAAATTAACTAAATGTTCGTGAAAGCGATCGGTTGCTCGCATATAACAAGCATGACCAGCATTTTCTAAGATAATTTTCTCTGCTTTTGGCATAGCTTTGAGTAATTCATCAGCAATTTCCACCGGAACAATCTTGTCATTACTTCCCCAAATTGCTAAAGTAGGCAATTGAATTCCTTGCAGTTGTTCTATAAACATCATAATTGCCACAGGTGCAACTGCCACGAACCCGCTTAATTTATCTGGGTAATTGACAATAAAAGGAAGACTGTAGCTTCCACTCATGGAAGGAGATATTAAAACAGGTTTATTTAATTTTAATTGCTCGATTAATTCCAGTAAAACTTTGGCAGGAGAGCCAGTTACTCTTTCTGAATTTCCAAAACCTGGTAAGTCGATCGCAACTACTCGATATCCTTTTTCTGCCAATAATTTTAACGTCCCTATTTCTTGCCAAGTTTGGCAGCTAAAACTTGCACCGTGGAGAAATAAAAGAGATTTGCTATTGCTTTCTCCTGCTTCTAGGTAATGAATTTTTGCACCCTGAATTTTTGCAAAATCAGACTTGATATTTATATCCATAAATAAAATTTCCTTACACTCCCCAACGCAATGCAGCAGTCTTAACTGGCGCATCCCATAATTTAATCATCTCATCATCTAATTTTAGCAAAGTGATCGAGCATCCTTGCATTTCTAATGAAGTAATGTAAGAACCTATTAAGTTTCGCACAATTTTTAGTCCTTTCCCTTCACAGATTTCGACCAACTTGCGATAGACAATGTACAACTCAGAAAGAGGTGTTCCTCCCATACCATTCACAAAAGCCAAAACCGAATCTCCCCTTTGCAATGGCGGGTCAGTTAATTGTACTTCTACCCACTCTCCTTTATCGATATCCCACTCGCGCACGGTACGAGTATAAGCAACATCTTCAATGATAGAAATAGCCAACATTTCCGTAATTTCATCTGCTGATAAAATGGCCATTCTTTGCCGTCCCGGTTCACCGTGAATGCCGATACCAACTTCTATTTCATCATCACTTAAATTAAAAGTAGGCGAACCTTTAGCAGGTACGGTACAGGATGTTAGCGCCATTCCCATGCTGCGTCCGTTAATATTTACTTTCCGACAAAGATTGGCAATCTGTTGCAAATCATAACCTTGTTCCGCAGCAGCACCACAAATTTTTTCAGCTAATACTGTAGTCCCAACACCCCGTCGTCCTTGGGTATATAAACTATCTTTGACCGCCACATCATCATCAATTAAAATATTAAGAATAGGGAGATTTTCTGAGTAAGCTATTTCTGCTGCCATCTCAAAATTCATGATATCGCCAGAATAGTTTTTGACGATATTTAAAACACCCGCACCGCCGTTTACTATTTTGGCTGCTGCTAACATTTGGTCTGGGGTAGGTGATGTGAAAATTTCACCCGGACAAGCTGCATCCAGCATTCCTAAACCCACAAAACCACCGTGCATAGGTTCGTGTCCGCTACCACCACCGGAGATGATAGCAACTTTGTTTTGGATTGGTGCATCAACGCGATAAATAAAATGGGGATCAAAGTGAACTTTGATGAGGTCGGGATGAGCGATCGCCATACCTTCCAAACTTTCGCGTACTACATCGTTGGGGTTGTTGATGAGTTTTTTCATCTTGGATAAAGTTACTTTTTAACTATCTTCTAAATTAATCAACAGGAGGATGCCAACCACATACTGTCCAACGCCTCCTAGCCGCCAGTATAACTAAATTATTCATTCTCAGGCGCACAATTGTAGCTCTACCAATAGCAGTTAAACCTTCAATTATTGTGCCGTCAGCACTCCAGGTAAAATGCTCTGACCATGTTTGCCTTCGTGGATTGAAAAGAGGTAGAGTTTCTCCTGTCACTGGGTCTACAGCTTCAGTTGCATCACTCTTAAATTCATTACAGGAACGACAGGCTAAACAAACATTTTCAAAGGTGGTTTCTCCACCTTTAGAAATAGATTTAACATGGTCGTAAGTCATAGGAATGCCGCTATTTGCTTCACTGGTTAAACAATAGCAGCAACGTGCGCGATCGGTTTGTGAAATTTGATTTCTTAAACTTTCAGGTACATATGTAGACATCAGCTTTAAGGTGTGGGTACGCGATGTCCTCGCCAGCGAAGTAATACTGCTGCTTGAGCTTTTCTTAGCATGAAAAGGTCAGCTTCATAGCGCATTTTCATTAATTCTAAACGATCTGCATCTGTCAGCGTTCCATTAGAATTTCCCTCTAGTAGGTTGTTGTACCTTTCCATCTCAACTGCTGTTTTACGATTATTAAAAATCTGCCATAAAGTATTGTCGTCTAGTTTATCCAAGGCAGCAATATCGGCTTGAAATTCCTCTGGTACATCGTCCCATTGTGGAGGGCTACCTACTTGTAAAGCATGGAGGATAACTTCTTCAATAGGTCGTCGTGTCGCGTTGGCAGTGTTGATCAAGCGTTGATAAAGTGTTTCTGGGATTTGAAGGGTAACTGTTTCTACTTGCATATCTAATGTTGGGATTTCTTGATTTTTCAAATCTAAAAAACAGTTAGCATATTTTTTATCTCTTCAATTGCATTGCTAGTGATAGTTACAATACCATCCATTTCTTGATTGACGAATTTAACTAAATTCTCATCTTGCATAGAAGTGAGCATTTCTTTGGCTTCTTCCCTTTCTATTCCTTCTCGATCTGTAATTTCAAATGCAGGCACACAAACCAATTCATAATTATTAGCAGCTTTACATATTTTTTGAAGAACTACTAAATTTGCTCTTGCGTATAGTGATAGGTCAAGGCTTATGCTTTGGAGTGAGATTGACATTTGATGCAATGCTATTATCAATGCCCAAAGAGACCATGCTTCGGTAGCTGGGCTAGTGAACTGAACTACAGGCAAAATATTAGAATTCCAGACAAACAAACCTCCATGATCAATAACTAAAATTCCGTCTACCACACCTGTCGATAAATACTCTTGCAGAGTTGGTATTTTTTTCCAACCTTTGTAGCCAACTGCAAAAAGAGGAATATGGAGCGGAGGTATTCCATCCCTAGCTCCAAACTTACGGCTTAGGGGTCTAAGTTGTTTAGAAGTACTTTCTACTTCGCTCCATTGTTTTGTTAAATCTGATTTGACCTCGATTACAGCCGCTACACCCTCTGCAAGATATAACCTTGAACTTGAATTCGGTGTTTGTAAACTCGGCAAAAGAGGATATTCAACAACAATATCAACCTGACCACTTCTTCTGCCGCTTAAGTCCGTAATATCTCCAGAGCCAAAACGAAATTGAGGTGGCAGAAGATTTTCTAAAAATTTATGAATAAAATCTTCACGATCTCTCCCTTTTGTAGCAGAACTTGCTGTTTCTCCGCTAGTATGTCCAGCCATAAGCATTTGCTGGATTCCTTGAAGCTTTTGAAAGATATGTCGATTGCCTTGGTACATACTAATTCAGAGCCAGTATTTTTTAATTTTAACCAATCTTCTAGAAATACTTTTTCTAACTTTCACCTTCTATTTCAATTATCTTTCTTCCAATCCATTCAGCAATTCCGGGGACGACTGCGTTGCCAAGGAGTCTCCCTCGACGACCGTCCATCCAGGAGGAAACCCCATCAATCTTTCCCACTCTGCCCAAGTCAAGTTTCTCGCCACAGAGTATTGGTCGGTCTGAATAACCCTCTTATTGTAGTTCTTTACTTAAACAGTTTCATAACAGCTTGTACGCTTGATAAGCTTTATAGACGATTTTCGTCTACCAAGTCCCCGCTCCTCAAGATATCATCCTCGATCGTAGTTCAAAAAATATTTCTAAAATGGGCGAGGCTAACGTTAGCGGCCCAAGAATCAGGCAGGCTCGCGAAAACCTGGGGTGGGATCAAAGCGATTTGGCGGCAGCGTTGCAAATAGACTTTAATCTCAAATTGGATCAATCGGACATTTCAGAGATAGAGCGACAAAAACGCGGTGTCAAAGATTTTGAGCTAGATGCTTTTTCTCGGCTGTTGGGAGTAAGTCCTGTCTGGCTTTTGCGCGGAGATGAGGTTTCCTCTGATGACGGCGATGGAAGCTAATTGTCAAGAATAGCTAACAAATGCCATGTGGGATTTGTACTCCAAGCACACCAAGTTATTGCTTTTCTCTACACCAATCCAAATTGCGCCCAATTAGTAGTTCTGTCATTTTGGCATGATGGATATTTTTCATTGTCACTGGTTGAGTATCAAATCCGTGTTTTTTTGCCAGTTTTATTACTTCTTGAATATTATCGTAAGTCATTAGGAAATCACCTGCGATCGCACTCCCCTTTATTCCATATCGTTTTCCAAATTCGCTTCAAAACCGTAGGCAATCAAATCAGTGAAATCCAACTCAAAAACTTGCTCATCATCTAAGTGTGTTGTCATTAATTTCAGTCGGTTTAACTCTTGTTCGATGTCGAAAATTCGCTTACATAGTTGGTCGATTTGCTGCTTCTGTTCGCTGGAAATGTCGTTTTGGGTATACAACAAATAGTTGCTTCTTTCAGCGTGAGAGTAAAAAGTTTCTGAACGGCGAAGCAGGTAGGAACGTACTTTCTGTTTGTCGTTAAGGAATTCATCTAAAACTTGGTTGCGCTTTTCCAAGCGATGTTGGAGTTGTTCGCATCGCTTTTGGATAGCTGCTTTAATTTCTCTACCACTTTTGCGAAATACAATGTTCATCGGTGTTACTCCTCTGTTTTATCTAAACTGCATTACGATCACCTGTAGACTTGAGGATTCACGCAATAAGGCAACCTCTCTCCCTTCAATCCTGCTGCCAAATTGGATACAGCCATCATTGCCATTTTATCTCGCGTTTGGCGACTTGCACTACCAATATGGGGCAGAATAATCATGTTTTCTAAAGTTAATAATGGGCTATCTAAAGGTATTGGTTCTGGGTCGGTAACATCTAAAGCAGCACTAGCTATTTCGCCATTTTTAAGCGCCCGATATAAAGCATCTGCATCCACGATACCGCCCCGTGCAGTATTAATTAAAATGGCACTTTGTTTCATTATTTGGAACTGTCGATCGCTAAATAGATGATAAGTATCTTCAGACAAAGCACTATGGATGGTGATAAAATCTGATTCTGCTAATAAAGCATCAAATTCTTTATATTCTAGCCCTAAAGAATGCTCAACAGCAGGGTCTAAACGATGCCTATTGTAATACAAAATACGCATTCCAAAGCCAGATGCCCTCTGCGCTACTGCTTGACCGATGCGCCCACAACCCACAATTCCTAATGTTGCACCGCTAATATCTGCGCCTAATAATAAGTTTGGTTCCCAAGTTTTCCATTCACCAGAACGAGTAAATTTATCTGCTTCTAATAACCGCCGAGCTGCTGCCATTAATAGCGCCCAAGTTAAGTCGGCGGTGGCATCAGTTAGCACGCCTGGAGTGTGTCCGACGGGGATGCCTTTGGCAGTGGCAGCAGCGATGTCGATGTTATCGTAACCAACAGCCATTTGGCTGATTACTTTGAGGGAGGAACCTGCGATTTCGAGTAAGTTTCGATCAATTTTGTCGGTTAATAGGCAGAGTAATCCATCTTTGTCTTTGACTTTTTCTAATAACACTTCATAGGGTGGAGGTAAGCGATCGGGCCAAACTTCGATTTCGGCAATTTGATTTATCATTTCCATGCCGACAGCGGGAATAATTCGGGTAACAAATACTTTAGATGTTGGCATCTGTTTGTTCAAAATATTTAAAACATTTGTTAAACTTATTGCTCATTATTATGAGGATGATCAAACTGCTGTTTTTCTATATGTTCTATGTCCATCATTGAGTTTTGTAACCATTGTTGAATTGATGGTTCCCATCCTTGGGTAAACTCAGTAGTTAGCCAAATTTCTACAATTTCTTGGGCGACTTGGGGAGTAGTAACGAAACCTCCTAAAGTGAGAATGTTAGAGTTGTTAATTGAACGAGATTTTTTGGCGGCGTAAGTGTTTTCGCAGACGGCGGCATAAACACCGGGATATTTATTAGCAATTATCGCCATTCCCATTCCAGTACCACAGATTAGGATGCCTCGATCGACTGAGTGATTTCCAACTCTTTTTGCTACTTCTGAAGCTACTTGGTAATAAGCTGTTTGTTGGTCAGAATTATTTACTCCTACATCTTCTACTTCTAAACCTTTTTCTAAAAGGTGCTTTTTAACTGCTTCTTTAAGTTGAAAGCCGTAAGGGTCTGCGCCGAGTAAAATTTTCATCATCAATACCCTTTATTTATGCCTTTTTTAAAATAGATCGCAAATTATGCGATCGCAATTCTACTACTCAGTTTCGACGAAAACGGTCACGGCGGCAACTGCTATTAGCATTTCGTCATTTTTATCGTTCAGTGATGGAATTGCTTTACCCTGAACTACCATCCCGCCTTTTTCCACTGTAAGAGTTTTGCGCCCAAAAGGTAGCACGGCTAATACTTCTTCTTGTCGTACTTGTTCTGGATAAGGTACGGCAACCTGTACTTCTACGATCATTTGATTGGGGTCGGTTAAACCTGCTACTTCCCAAATACCGGGTAGGGCGTTATTTGCGATCGCATTTCTAACTGCCCTGGCTGCTGCAACCGTCGGTTCTTGTCCGTGCTGATCTATACCCATGCCCATTTCGATAATAAACCTTTTGCGAGTCATCATTACCTCTTTATTGGTGAGAAGATTATGATTTGAGTTTGATTATGATATTTTTGGCTATAGCAATATTACCCTTAAAATTAATTATTAATTTGTTAAATAATTTTTCACTGCTTCACCGGAATCTAAGTTTAAAATAATATTTGCGATCGCCTCTGCTTCTTCCATAGTTAGTTTTGCAATCGCCGCCTTCACAGCCGGAATTGCAGGGGATACCATACTCAATTCATCGACTCCCAAACCAACTAAAATTGGTGCTGCTTCTGGGAAAGATGCCAATTCACCGCACACTGCCACTTTGATACCTGTATGATGGGCAGCTTGTACGGTTTGAGCGATCGTTCGCAATACGGCAGGTTCAAAGACATTGGCGAGTTTTGCTACTTTTGGATTCGTGCGATCGCTTGCCATCACATATTGGCTTAAATCGTTGGTACCGATACTAAAAAAGTCTACTTCTGTTGCTAATTTATCCGCCATTATCGCAGCAGATGGTACTTCGATCGTGATGCCAATTTCGATGTTTTCATCAAACAAAATATCAGCTAGTTGCAATTCAGTTCGTACATCTGCAAGAATCTCTTTAACCGCCCGCACTTCCCTAATTGAGGTAATCATGGGCAATAAAATTTTAGTTTTATAAGTAGCACTCACTCTCAGAATTGCTCTTAACTGAGTTTTCAATAAATCCGGATTATCTAGTAAAAAGCGAATGCCTCGCCATCCCAAGAAAGGATTATTTTCTGGTGATAAGTTTAAGTAAGAAAGCGGTTTGTCTCCGCCGATATCCAAAGTACGAATAATCAGAGGATGAGGGGAGATAATTTCTGCGATCGCGTGATAAATTTCTACTTGTTCCTCTTCTGTCAGAGGCGTCATTCGATCCATATAAAGGAACTCGCTTCGCAACAGTCCTATCCCTTCTGCACCTGCGGCTACCGCTAATTTGGCATCTCCAATACCGCCAATATTAGCCATTATTGTTAATTTCTTTCCATCGCGAGTAATGGCTGGTTGACTAGCTAATATTTTAGATTCTTCTTGAATAGCTAATTGATGATTTATTTGCGTATTTAATTGGTCGATTTCAGCTTCATTAGGGTTGAGCCAAACTTGTCCGCTTTCCCCATTTAAAGCAATTAAAGTATCATTTTCTAGCTTTAATAATTCCGTACCCAATCCCATCACCGCCGGGATACCAAAGGATTTAGCTAGAATTCCACTATGAGAAGTGGCGCTACCTCTAGCAGTACAAATTCCTAATACTTTCTTAGGGTTTAATTGAGTAATTTCCGAGGGAGTTAAATCGCTGGCAATCAAAATTTTTGGTTCTGGCAAATCTAAAAGTGAAAATGTCACCCCACTCAGCAAGCGCAGCACTCGCTGTCCCACGTCTCGCACATCAGCAGAACGCGCCTGTAAATAAGGGTCTTTGAGATTTTTGTAAGTTCGCACTATGCGATCGATCACGATTTTCCAAGCAGCGGCAGCATTTAAGCCATAATCGAAAATTCGTTGACGGACTGCTGATAGAAAAGTCGGGTCTTCTAAAAATAGCAAATGTGCATCGAAGATGGCAGCTTCTTCTTCACTTGTTTGCGCGGATGCCGCTTGACGAATTTCTTCAATTTCCCTATGAGCGATTTGAATTGCCGTTTCCAATTGCTGCCATTCTGCTTGGGGATCTTCTACTTGTTGTTCGGTTACTTCTACGGGAAGTGGTTGATATAAGAAGGCTTTGCCGATCGCAATTCCTGGGGATGTCGGTATACCATGTAAAGCTGAGGGAGCGAGAAGGGAAGAGTAAGGCGAAGTAAAAGCCGAATTAATCGCCAATGCAGTTGTTTTTTCGCCAAAATTGCTTTCTACTAGTTGCTGCAAAGTGGCTAATGCTCTCTCGGCATCAGCACCGACGGCTGCGATCGCAATTTCATTTCCTTGATGAACGGCTAAAATTAATAATTGATTGATACTTTTACCATTCACCCATTCACTATGATTAGAAACATTTTGAACGGTAATATCACAATCAAATCGAGAAGCAGCAGCCACGAATTTAGCAGCCGGACGAGCGTGCAAACCCATCTGATTTTGGATCGTAAGATGTATTTGTTTGCTGATTTGTCTTTGCTCGTTCGTAGCTTCTACTTCACTATTAACTAATGACAAATCACCGATGACAGATGACAAATGTGCAATTTTCGCTGCCAATGCACCCCGCGCTTCCATCAAAACGCGATCGATATTTGCACCGTTAGCAGCTTGAACAACTGCGGCAATTGTTCCTTCAACAATGGGTGCTTCGCACAACTTTACCTTATCTCGCTGTTCTTCGGGCAGAAATTCCAAAGCCATTTCCGCACTCATCACCGCACTACCCAAATCCATCAAAACAACCACCCCATCATCGCTATAAACAGATGCGATCGCTTGATGAACTTTCATTGCATCGGTGCCTAAAGGATTTTCCGGGTCATCAATGCCAGCAGCAAGTGCTATTTTCACATCTCCTTGCACCATTTGAGAAGCCAATTCTTGCACCCCAATTGCTAAATTGGCACTGTGAGAAACGATAACAATTCCAACCATTTCGATCGACTAACTTAACCGCGCAGTACATTCTAAAATTAATTTTTGATTAACTAAAGCATAAGGTTGAATTTCTAATGCTTGCCGAAAAGCTTGAATGGCAGCGTGATATTCCCCCAATGCAGCATAAGATAGCCCCAAACCGTGCAATGCGCCAAAATGAACTGAGTTGAGTTCGATCGCCATTTGGCAATCTTCGATCGCTTTTTCAAATTGCCCGATCGTATAATAAAGAACGGCCCGTCGATTCCAAGCTTCTGCAAAGTCAGGCAGATCGGTAATCAGTTGCGTGAGCAATCTTTCCGATTCGGTAACTTCCCCCGCCTCTAACATTACCTGAGCGCGTCGAATGATTTCAAACCCAACCATTCCCTTTTCCTGAAACCAAATGCGCCACAGTTCGGTGGTAGCGCGATCGCGAACGCTCTCATCAGGGTTTTTCAAGTCTTCCAGTAATTGACTTATACGGGAATCTTTCATGGACGTGCTGCTTTTATGCGATGTTGTTACAAGTTTAGTCGATAACTATTGTCTGTTAAGGTGGCATCTCTCACCACACACTCCGATCCGATTTAAATAAAATCCTACTCCTTTTGTTTTTCTGGTAGGGGGCAGGGAACCGGGGCAGAGGTAGAAATTTGTAGCAGCATCAAAGTGAACGCGGGTTAAAAAAACTGCTTCAACTATAATTTAACTACTTTTTCATACCAGATATCGTGCCGAAATATATCTAGAGCGAGGTTTTTGTTGGTATCATTACTACTGCTTATTGTCAACCAAACCCGAGTTTTGCTAACTTCAACTTCACTCTACTCTCGCTCGCCTACTACTGACTGCTTACTAGCATTTATGAAAGCATCGATATCTTTCTCTTTGGTATTAAATGCTGTCACTAATCGCAAAGTCGTGGAATCTTCTCCCTCCCAGCGATAAAACTGAAAACCTTCAGCTAAAAGCTTTTCAATCGTAGCTTTCGGCATTTGCACGAAAATTTCATTTGCTTGTACTGGATAACAAATTTTTACGCCTGGTAAAGCACTAATTCCTGCTGCTAACTTAGCTGCCATCTGGTTAGCGCGAGCCGCATTTTTCAGCCACAAATCATTTGTAATATAAGCTTCTAGCTGCGCCGATAAAAATCGCATTTTCGAGAATAAATGACCGCTACGTTTGCGGCGATACTGGAAAGTTTCTGCTAATTCCCGTTTGAAAAAAACCACTGCTTCTGCTGCCATTGCCCCATTTTTAGTAGCACCAAAAGATAGCACGTCTACCCCCGCCCGCCAAGTAATTTCGGCAGGCGTACAACCCAAACTAACTACTGCATTAGCAAATCTCGCGCCATCTACGTGCAAGCTGAGATTGTTGGTACGAGCAATCTCAGCAATTTGTTTAATTTCATCAATACTATAAACTGTTCCTGCTTCTGTGGCTTGGGTAATGCTAACGGCGGCTGGTTGTACGCGATGTACCACACCAGCACCCGCTTTTTTGAGGATTGCTGCTAATTCATCGGCAGAAATTTTGCCATTAAAACCGATTGAGGTTACTAATTTTGCGCCACCAGTGTAAAACTCTGGCGCACCGCATTCATCAATATTAATATGAGATTCTACATGGCAATAAATTGCACTAAAAGGAGGTGCGATCGCAGATAAAGCAAGGGCGTTAGCCGCCGAACCAGTAGCTACGGGAAAAACGGTTACTTCTGTCTCGAATAATTCAGCAAATTTGCTTTCTAGTCTTTGAGTATATTCATCATTACCGTAAGGCATGGTTGACCCTTGATTGGCGGCATTAATTGCGGCCATAATTTCCGATGCAACTCCGGGTACGTTATCGCTACAAAAATTCATTTATTTACCTTCTGATAAGTTTAATTAGTTATATTTTAATGTGAAAAAAATCAATCAATTTTAGAGTTGATGATTTGTCATTAGCCATTTGCTAATTTATGCCATTCGTAAATTTAGTTATTGCACTAATGACAGATGGCAAATGACCAATGACCGCTTAATATTTACCAAGGTATTGATTGGCGATCGCGGAAAAATCCATTGGTTGGCCCATCATCCGGCAAAGTAGCCAACCATACGATCGTATCAACCCCTTCCTCGATCGTGCGGAGCGCGTTCGGCCCACCCATATCAGTTCTCACCCAACCGGGACAAACCGAATTAACTAATATATTAGTATCTTTTAATTCATTAGCCACCATTCGCGTCACTACGTTAAGAGCAGTTTTAGAAATGCGGTATCCCGGGTAAGAAGTACTTATTTCATCCATCCCAGATATTTGACCGATGCGAGAAGAAACATTGACAACTCGCCCGTAATTTTGCTCTTTCATCAATGGAATTAACGCCTGACAAAGTAGCAATGGCCCGTACACATTTGTTTCGATTGTTTGCTGCAAAATATTAATTTTTGCATTAAATACGCTTCCCTCTGGATAATCAAGCGGATCTTTAGCTATTCCCGCATTATTCACCAAAATATCTAATTTACCAAACTCATTAGGAATGAATTGTGCTAAACCTTCGATACTTTCCGCATTAGTAACATCGAGAGGATAAAATTTTACATCTAAACCCTCACTTTGCAACTTTTCAGCCGCCGCTTTACCCTTATCTTCATCGCGACTGGTGAGAATTACTGCAATTCCTTGTCTTGCTAGTTGACGGCAAGTTTCAAAACCCAGTCCGCGATTTGCCCCAGTGACAACAGCTACTTTTTTTGTAATACTCATACCATTCTCCGAGCGCAATAATTTAATTATGACAAATTTAGCTATTAGGAGAACTAGAAGTATTTAGAAATCAGTAAGATGATGAATAATCCGTTACACTGTGGTAATTGAAAAAGCAAGGTCAATCCAACATATAAAATAGTAATAAGTAGGTAAGCGTGAAAAAACGAAAGTAGATTTGTAGGGGCGGGTTTAGTTAGAGTGCTTGATATACAACCGTTTTACTCTCTTTCAAAACCCGCCCTGCCTAAACTATCTATTTTTGAGGTAATTTGAATGAAGGTGCGTGAGGTGATAGAAAGATTAGAAGCGGATGGATGGTATTTAGCCAGAACAAAAGGAAGTCACCGCCAATTCAAGCATCCAACTAAATTAGTAACAGTCACAGTTCCAGGTAAACCTTCTAAAGATTTAGCTATTGGCACACTTATGAGTATTTGGAAACAAGCTCAATTGGAGAATGAATAATGCGTTACGCTGTAATAATTGAAAAAGCAGAAGGTAATTATTCCGCTTACGTTCCTGATTTACCTGGGTGCGTCAGCGTTGGCGATACTATAGAAGAAGCGAAACAAAATATTCAAGAAGCGATCGAATTTCATTTAGAAGGAATGCAAGAAGATGGTTTACCTATTCCCGAACCAACTACTGAATGCGAATATGTGGAAATAGCAGCAGTTGTGGGTTAATTAAGAATTGTGGATATGTTTGGGAAAGCGCGTTGGCGTAGCCTGCGCGTAGCGCGTCTCGCACTTCCCCACTCAACGAAGCGATCGACTCTTACCTGCAAGTATACTAGTGGCAGCTAGACCATATCAAAGAAGGTTTGCGACAGACGGATGCGGGTGACTTCGCCAGCGACGAGGATGTAGTTGCTGCTTTTGCTAAGTGGCGACAATGAAAATTAGTCATGTCTATTAAAAATATAGCAATTATTCAAGGAGTATAAACAATGAGTAGTTCTGATACTAAATGGTCTGCTGATGGTCAAACAATTCCTGATATTGAACCTCATACTAAAACTAAGCATTTATTAATAGAGCAATATGTTACTGATTTAATTTGTACGCTTTACGGGAAAGTGTTTCCTCGTGGAACTGATACCTTTACATTTGTTGATGGTTTTTGTGGAGGTGGTGTTTATAATCAGCGAGAATCACAAAATACTTGCTATGGTTCACCTATTCGCTTAATTAATGCGGTTAGAACAGGTTATTTAAAATCCGAAAGGACTTATCCTTTAAACGTAAAATTTATTTTTATAGATAAAAACAAAGAGCATTTAGAATGTCTTAAAAATGTTGCGATGTTCCAAGCAGGATTTGGACAGTTATCGGATGAAGAACCACATACTTTTACAACTGAATTTCCTAAAGGAATAGGTAGACGAACAGAACAGTGTGTATTTATTTGTGATGAATTTGAGAATAAGGTTAATTACTGTGTTCATGAAGCCGAACAAAGAAAAGGACACTCTTTATTTTTTCTTGATCCTTATGGATGGTCTGATGTATCTATGGAAAGTTTTAGAACAATAATAAATTCTCTTAATAAGTCAGAGATTATTTATACATTTATGATTGATTTTATTAAAAGATTTATTTACGATCCTAAATGGACGGGCAGAACAACTTTTGAAAAAATACTCGAAACAGATGGCTACTTTGATATTAATCATTTTAAAAATTTGGATACATTCGGAGAACAAGCAGAGTTTAGAAATGAATTAATGAGATTGTTTCGAGATAGAGGTAATGCCAAAAAGATAATTACATTTGCTATGATGCCTAAAAATGACCATAGAGTATTATATTATTTGGTTCATATTTGTAGTCATCTTAGAGCATTAGAAGTAATGAAAGATGGAAGTTGGAGTTTCAATAATTTAAATTATCAGTATCATTATGATATTTATGGATTTGGTTTTAAATCTGCATTATTTTATGAAGAAAATCAGTTAAAGCTGGAGTTAAATATTAATGAAGATAGTGAAACTAGTTGCCTTAATAGGCTTAGCAAAGATATTGATTATTTAATAAATAAAAATCCTGATGGTATTTCATTTAAAATGATTTGTGAAAAAACAATGGAATTCAATCCCGCTACCAGAAAACATTATTGTAAATACCTTCAATTTTTACAAGATGCTAAAGAAATAGAAATTTTTAGGAAGGCTAAAATAATAAAAATCACAGACAAGGCAGAATTACAAAATTCTGATATAATTAGAAAATCATATCAACAAAAATTATTTGATTTAAGAAATTTTATTCAAAGGTAATTAATTATGCTTACTGGAACAGAAAATATAGCCAATCCACTCCAAAAGAGTGCTTTAAATAAAAAAGGTCTATGTGACTATGTTGTTAACCTAGCATCCGGTTGCCTTCATGGATGTACCTTTTGTTATGTTCCCTCAACTCCGAGTATTAGAACACAACAAAAAAAACTACATCAAAAAGGTGTAAACAATCCTCAACTAGACTGGGGAAAATACCTTTTTGTTCGAGAGGGAATTCCTCAAAAATTAGACCAAGTTTTGGCAAGGAAAAGAAAATGGGAAAATACAGACCCAGGTAAAGGAGTTGTTTTGCTTTGTTCGGGAACCGATCCTTATCAAAATAAACAAATAGCAGAAATCACTCGTCAAACCATTAAAGTTTTAATTAAACACAATAAAAAAATTAGGATTTTAACTCGGGGTTTACTGTGGCCAAATGATTTAGATATTCTCGTTAATCCTAATATTACATTAGGAATGAGTATTCCTTGCATCAACGATGAATTACTAAAGAAAATAGAACCACAAGCACCTTTGTCTTCCGATAGATATAAAACTTTAGAAAAGGCATATAAAGAGAATTGCCGTTTATATGTAGCAATGGCACCAACTCCTCCTATGATGACTTTAGATGACTTTAGATTTAATTTAGATAAATTTATGCAAATTAATCCAGAATTAATATTTTGGGAGCCAATTAATGCCAGAGGATCAAATGGTCAAAGGATGTTAGCAGCAGGTTTAGATTTTGCTAAGTCAATTATGACTAAAAAATCTTGGGCTGAAACATTTATCAAACAATGGGAATTTATTGAAACAGCAGCAACAGAACTACAATGTTTGGAAAAAATACATATTTGGCCAGATCCATCATTAAAAGGTTTTGTCAATGAAGAAAAAATTAATCACTGGCTATATAGACCAACTATAGAAAAATGGAACTAATGATTTTAACGCCTGACAGGATAAAAACTTACTGTAAACGAAACCAAGCAATTTGATAAATTTCCTGCAAAGCCCGTTCTATTTCCACTTCCCTACTATTTTCCAACCGCATCGAAAACGCATCTAAAATACTTTCTTTAGTATGATTTTTCACCGCAATAATAAAAGGAAAACCAAATTTATCCTTATATCTTTTATTTAACAACTGAAATCGTTCGTACTCTTCACCACTTAACCTATCTAATCCAGCACCAGCTTGTTCTTGCACTGAAGATTCGCTCATTTTAACTTTACTTCCCAAATCCGGATGCGCCCGAATTAGTGCTAATTTTTCCGCCAAACTTGCCTCTCCCACTACTCCCACCATAGCCTGATGCAAAGATAACAAATCCGCAAAAGGTCGCTTACCATAACCCCTTACAGCTATCCAAGGCGAATCTTCAAAAATCCCACCCAAAACCGCCACAAAATCTTGCTGACTCAGTTTATTAATTTCAGATATTTGATATTTCATTACCATATATTCTCAACCTAAATTATAATCAACATCTGCATTCATTTGCGTAGCTTATATCTGCATTCATCTTTGTTCATCTGCTGATATCTGCGGTTAAATATAAACCTTATTAACTCCCACGATAAGTACTATAAGACCAAGGCGAAACCAATAACGGTACGTGATAATTTGCGTGAATATCTGCAATTCCAAAACGCACCGGAACGCGATCGAGAAAATGTGGTTGAGGAGTTTTAATTGATTGTGCGGTAAAGTATTCCCCCACATCAAAAATTAACTCGTAAATACCCACTTCTAACTCACCTTCCGAAAGTAGCGGTGCATCGGTGCGTCCGTCTTTATTTGTATGCACTGTTTTAAGTAATATTCTGTCACCTTCGTGGGGAGTAAGAAACCACAATTCGATTTCCATATTAGTGGCGGGAATACCTTGTGCGGTATCGAGTACGTGAGTAGTGAGTTTACCTGTCATATATTTAATTAATCTCTAGTTATTGTTAATTTAATCATTCCATAGGGAGGACGCGGATCGCAATAAACTTTGATTTTTTCGTTATTTTCCGATGCAAATGCGGTATCCCAAAGACGGTTTTGAGCACTGAAGGAAACTTCTGCCATTTGGGGGAAACGATTTAGTAATCTAGTTCCCATTTCATTGATGAGATGCTGAATAGATTGACTGACAAATTCATGGAAAACAACTTGGATTAAATCGCGTACTTGTTCGGGTGCGATGTATTGGGATAAGTCTGGATCGATCGCATTCTGCACATCCCCATATTTCCAGAAGACATCCAGATAGATAAATAGGGGGCGATCCTTGACTTCTGGTAATGTAGTATATCGATCGCGATCGAAACTTGCAAAAGAACTTCCAGTAATCTTAATTAACTGTAGTCCTACTCGTCCGCATTCGTGAGAAGTTACCTCGATCCGGCCTCCATTACGGTTAATATATAAAGTGGCGATCGCAAAATCATCATGCGACCTACTAAACAAAACATTGCTATCTACAAATTCGCCATTTTGCGGAACAGAAGCCGCTACAAACGGTTGTTCCTTTCCAGTAATTCGCAAGGAAGACATTTGGGGATAAGTCGCCAAAAACTGCTGGCCCAGAATATAAAGGAAACCTTCCAGGGTAGAATCATCGTATGCGATCGCATTTTTCAAAACAAAATTTTTCATCGTATCCGTAGCAACCACATTTCGATTATCACCTTCCGTATAAGCTGGTAGGAAATTATCCCCAAATACCTCCACCCCAACATCCACGGCAAACAATGTATTGTCTTTACCAATAAATGCCGATTCGGGAATTCTCGTTAATCCCGACATCGGTTTACCATAAGTGCGATAAAGCGTAACTTGTTCTTTACCGTAACTAATTTCATATTTCATAGCAATTTTCTGATTTTAGATTGATAAGATTAAAAAGATCTCAAAAAATTCTATCAAACAACTGTAACAGAAATCACAAAATAGGAAGTTACCATGACTACAGTTTATCCCCGCGACATGATTGGTTACGGTGCCAATCCACCCCATCCAAAATGGCCGGGAGATGCACGGATTGCTTTACAAATTGTCATGAATTATGAAGAAGGTTCGGAATATTCTATCCCCGATGGCGATAACCATTCCGAAACTTATTTATGGGAAGTTCCCGGCGCGTCAATGGGGCCGGGAAATCGCGATTTAATCGTCGAATCGGTGTATGAATACGGTAGTCGAGCGGGATTTTGGCGGCTGATGCGACTGTTTGCCGATCGTGACATCAAAATTACCGTTTTTGGTGCTGCACTGGCCTTGGAGCGCAACCCAGAAGCAGCAAAAGCGATCGTGGAAGCTGGATACGATATCTGTTGTCACGGTTGGCGATGGATTGGCTATCACTTATTAAGTGAACAAGAAGAACGCGAACATATTCAAATGGCAATTAAATCTCTAGAAAAAACTACCGGAAGTCGTCCTTTAGGGTGGTATTGTCGTTACGCACCCAGTTTAAATACCCGTCGTTTAATCGTAGAAGAAGGCGGTTTTCTCTATGATTCCGATGTTTATAATGATGATTTACCTTATTGGGTAGAAGTAGAAGGAAAACCTCATTTAGTCATACCATATACACTAGATAATAATGACATGAAATTTTCCGTTGCCCCCGGATTTAATAGCGGCGATGACTTTTTTACTTATTTAAAAGATGCCTTTGATTTTCTCTACGCAGAAGGGGAAACAGCACCGAAAATGATGTCAGTTGGATTGCATACTAGATTAGCCGGACGACCCGGCAGAACTGCTGCCTTAGCCAGATTTTTAGATTACGTACAAAGTCACGATAAAGTGTGGATTTGTCGCCGAATTGATATAGCAGAACATTGGATCGAACATCATCCATATCAACCAAAATAAATTAAATATTATACATTACATTGTAGGGTGCGTTAGGCAATAGCCGTAACGCACCATTTGCGTCAAGTTTTCGGTGCGTTACTACAAGATTATAAAGTTTTTGACTTTTTATAAGCTGCCCAACCGCCAAAATGAGAAATATCTGGCCATTGATATTGCTCAACTAACTCTTGCGGGTATAACATAGCAGTAACTTCTTCCCCATCTGTCAAAACAACCTTACCTGCATATAAATTAGGAGGTTCAGTAGAAAGCAAATAATCATACTGTTCCGATGTCAATTCGTACACCTCACCCGGAATCGCAATCCCCCCTTCTGCCACTTCATAAATAGCGGGATGCCAATTATTTTCTACAGCGTGAATTCGATATTTTGGCTGGGTAACTGCCTCTTTAATAAACTTGGCAGATTGCAGATTTTGGTGGTCTGGTTGTCCTCTTAAGGCAGAACCGCAAATGAAAAAACGTTTTGATTCCATGTTATTTTCATTCATCTCATTTACCTTTATAATTAATATCATTTTTGTCCAAGTTTAGAAACTAATTTTTAGATCTCATTCGTTTGTCTGTAGATTAAAATTATCTAACTAATTCTATTTTCAGCTATGGCAGTAAATCCACTTTTATCAGTAAATCAAGAACGGCTAAACAACCGCATTTCTCAATTAGCAGAAATCGGCAAACTACCTAATGGAGGAGTTTGTCGCATTGCTTACAGTCTGGAAGATTTGCAAGCGCGTGATTTGATTAAAACATGGATGTCTGAAGCTGGTATGCAGGTGAGAATTGATGCGGCTGGTAACATTATCGGCACTTATCCGGGACGAGTAGAAAAAGCCCCTGCTTTAGCAACAGGTTCCCATATCGATACCGTTCCGTCTGGTGGGCGTTATGATGGAACGCTTGGGGTTTTAGCTGGGATTGAAATTGCCCAGATTTTGAAAGAAAATAATATCAAACTAATTCATCCTTTAGAAGTAATTGTATTTACGGATGAAGAAAGCAAAATGTTCGGTGCTAAGGCGATGTCTGGTAATCTGGGTGATAATGCAGAATATTATCGACGCGATGATGGGACGGCAATTCAAACTTGTTTAGAATGGATTGGTGGGAATTGGGAACAAGTTAAAACAGCACAACGCAGTAAATCGGAAATTGCTGCTTATGTAGAGTTGCACGTCGAACAAGGAGGAGTGCTAGAAAGGACTGGCAAACAAATAGGAATAGTAGAGGGAATTGTCGGACAAAACAGATTTACGATCGCCGTTAATGGTAGCGCAAATCATGCCGGAACTACGCCGATGGAACTTAGAAAGGATGCGTTAGTTGCCGCTTCTCAAGTAGTATTAGCGGTGCATGATTTAGCAAAAAGTAGACAGGGAAATATGGTAGCAACTGTAGGTTCTTTTAACGTTTGGCCGAATGCTGCTAATATCGTACCGGGAAAAGTAGAAATGAGTCTAGATGTGCGCGATCTTTATCCATATAATATATATAATTTATTGATAAATTTGCAAAAGCAAATATCAATTATTGCGGCCAATACGCAAACGAAAATCATCATGCAGCCGACTTTGCGGGTGCAACCAACTTTAGCTAAACCGGAAATTAAAGATGCGATCGCGCAAGTTTGTCAACAATTAAAATTAAGTTATTATCATCTACCGAGCCGAGCAGGTCATGATGCACAAGAACTTGGTAAAATCACTGATATGGGGATGATTTTTGTACCTAGTACGAGAGGAATTAGCCACTCGCAAGAAGAATATACTTCGCCAGAACAATGCAGTCAAGGCGCTAACGTTTTATTACAAACTTTGTTATATTTAGATACAATTTATTCAACTTAACTAATCTTGTAGAATCTCACTCACGAAGTTTAACTATTTTGTAGCATCTCATTCATGAAATTTATCGAGTGTTAGAATAGTTTATATAAGGCTTATGCAAAGAACCCACGTTGCCATGAAAAATCGTGGGTTTGCTAACGAGAGATATACGCAGAAACCGAGTTTATTAAGTGTTCGGCACAAAGGCTGCCAAAAACATGGATTTTATCTAAAAAAGGAATAATTAAATGTTTAACAAAAAAACAAATATGAAATTAACTAGAGTAGTGCCGTTAGGATTTTCAGCTTTGATTGCTGTGATTACCCTGAACGGAATCCTCTATAGATTTACTGTAAGTAGTCTCACGGAAAATACCAATTGGGTCATTCATACTTATCAAGTGCAAAAGTCCCTTCAAGAAGTAGAAAAATTATTGGTTGACATCCAATTGGGAGAAAGAGGTTTTATTATCACCCGCAATCAAAGCTTTTTAGAACCTTATAACAATGCTCAAACTAAAGTTCAGGCTCGGATTGCAGACGTAAAATATTTAATTAGCGATAATCCTGCTCAAACAAAAAGGCTAATAGAACTAGAAAAGTCAGTCCAAAAAGGAATAAATAATTTAACTGAAAACGTTAACTTTGTTAAGGAAGGGAAAATTCCATCGCTCCAAAATTTTGTAGAAAGTAAACGAAGTTTAGAGGAAATTAGAACTAGAATCGATCGGATGATAAAAGTAGAAGACGAATTGCTGGCTCAACGGCAAACATCTGCTAATCAAGCAGAAAACATTTCTAATTTGACGGCAATAATCGGGACGACATTTAGTATATTATTAGGGGTATTAATTGTATTATTTGTTGTTCGTCGAGTAGTCAAACCAATTAATGATGTTACTAACATAATTAGCGCTTCTTCTACAGAAATTGCTGCGACAGTCGAACAGCAAGAACGCATCACTGCCGAACAAGCGAGTTCAGTCAATCAAACTACTACTTCAATCGATGAGTTGGGGGCTTCCTCTCGCCAAGCCGCGCAACAAGCACAGGAGGTAGCAACCGAAGCCCAGCAAGCTCTTAACCTCGCAGAGGGAGGAACGAAAACGGTGGAATTAACTTTGGGAGGAATGACGGCGTTACAAGAAAAAGTGAATGCTATTGGATTGGCAATTGAGCGTTTGAGCGAGCAAACTTCTCATATTGGAAATGTTTCTTCTATGGTTAAAGATTTAGCAAACCAAACTAATATGTTAGCCTTAAATGCAGCAGTGGAAGCCGTTCGCGCTGGCGAAAATGGTAAAGGTTTTGGGGTGGTAGCTTCTGAAATTCGCAAATTGGCAGAACAAAGCAAAAAATCGGCGGAAAAAATTAACGGTTTGGTTGCGGATATTCAAATGGCGATCGATTCAACTGTAATGGTAACTGATGAAGGAACTCAAACTGTGAAAGAAGGGGTACAATTAGCCCATGAAACCGCAGAAGCTTTTACAGGAGTGACAGAAGCAATCAACCAAGTATTTATCAACAGCCAACAAATTTCTCTCAGTGCAAAACAGCAAGCAATTGCCATCCAACAAGTAGCAGATGCTATGAATAACTTAGAAAAAAGTGCTGTACAAACAGCTAGCGGTATAGTGCAAACAAAAACGGGTACTCATAGGCTGAACGAAGCTGCATCAGTACTCAAAGGAGTGGTGTAAATCATATTTCTCTAACAAATAGCGCTATTATATACAAATCTGCCAATCCTTAATTGCTAAACTTTGTTGTAAATTATGATAAATGCTAACTAAGTAAAGGAATGGACTTACCTAATATTGAAAGCTATTTACGTCCGGAAAACTGCCAAGCTGTCAAAAATTGGCAACCGGGAACGGCTTGGTTAGCTGGTGGGACGTGGCTATTTTCCGAACCGCAACCCCATTTAAAAATATTAGTAGATTTAGCTCGATTTGGTTGGTCGGAAATCGAAGTTACTCCGGAAGGATTGGCAATTGGCGCTACCTGCCAAATGGAGAAATTATTGCATTTTTCCTATCCCGAAAATTGGACGGCTGTTAAAGCATTACAAAGTGCCGTTCATCAGTTGGCATCATTTAAAGTTACCAATATGGCGACGGTAGGTGGTAATCTTTGTTTGGCGTTACCAGTGAGTAACTTTGCACCAGTAATGGTAGCGTTGGGAGCAAGTTATGAAATACTCGATCGCAATTATCAACCTTATCGTATTTCCGCCTTAGAATTTCAAACCGGCGCACAAAAAACCGTCTTGCAACCGGGAGAAGTTTTACGCAAAATTTTCATTCCTCAACCTAACTTAGAATGGTTGGTGAACTTTAAACGCATCGGTGTTACTCCCTCAGCCTACGCGCTTTCTATTGTAGCTACAGCCTACCAGCCAAAAACATCAAAAGTACGATTTGGTTTGGGTGCTTGCGTTCCTGCACCTCGTTTAATCGAGTTTTCCCATATTCCCACATCCGCACAAATTGAAGAAGCTTTATTATCGCAAATTTCTATGTCAGAATTTATCGAAGATGATAAAGCAAGTGCTGATTATCGCAAACATTTGACTAAAGTTTTGATGGTACGTTCCCTAGCAGAATTAACTATTTAATAAACTATGACAGACTATATAAACTTTCAAGTAAACGCACAAACATATAAAGAAATTACCACACCAGGAAGTAGCCTTTTGAGTTTATTACGTCATCTGGGTTACTATGGAGTTCATCGCGTTTGCGAATCTGGAGATTGCGGCGCTTGCACTGTTTGGGTAGATGATAAACCGATTCATAGCTGTATTTATCCAGCGATGAAAATTGAAGGAAAATCGGTTACTACAATTGAAGGTTTGGCAATTGATGAAAAGTTATCACCGATGCAGGAGGCGTTTCTAGAGAGGCAGGGTTTTCAGTGCGGTTTTTGTACCCCTGGCGCGATTATGACAGCGGAAAAAATAAATTGTCAAACAGAAACAGAATTGCGTTCTATTTTGAGAGGGAATATTTGTCGTTGTACTGGTTATCAGGCTATTATTGAAAGTATTCTGCTGGGATGCAAGGCAGAGCATTGTGAAGTGCGTTACCAGGTAGAACCTGGTAACGAGAGTAAAGGGATTAAAGGACAGGTTGGGGAAAGTATTGCTAAACAAGATGGCATAGAAATTGTTACGGGTAAAGCAGTTTATACAGCAGATTATACCCCGGTTGGATTATTACATTTAAAGGTATTGGGTTCTCCTTATCCCCACGCCAGAATTAAGCAAATTCGCACTGAAAAAGCTAAACAACTGGCAGGAGTTTGCGCTATTTTTACTCACGAAGATGTACCGAGAATTCCTTATACTACAGCGGGACACGCGGAACCACAGCCAGACCCACTCGACCATTACTTATTAGATAATAAAGTAAGATTTATAGGCGATCGCATTGCGGCTGTCGTCGCTGAAACTGCGGCAATTGCCGAACAAGCTTGTCAGTTAATTGAAGTTGATTATGAGATTTTACCACATATTATCGATCCGGAAGAAGCGATGAATCAGTCGGATGTGGTAATTCATGATGAACCGGAATCTTATCAAATACCGGAACGCGATCGCAATATTGCCGGACAAGTTATCTTAGAAAAAGGTAACATCGAAAAAGGTTTTGTCGAAGCCGATTTAATCGTCGAAAATACTTACATTTTACCAGCGGTTCAGCACGTACATTTAGAACCGCACATCAGCATTAGTTGGCTAGACAAAGATGGCAACCTGGTCATTCGTTCCAGCACCCAAGTACCTTTTCATTGCCAAACATTACTAGCCAAACTCTTCGATTTACCCAAAGAAAAAATCAGAGTATTCAAAACTAAAATCGGCGGTGGTTTTGGCAACAAACAAGAAATTTTAAGTGAAGACATTTGTGCCTTTGCTACCCTTAAAACAGGTCGTCCCGTGCAATGGAAATTCACTCGATTTGAAGAGTTTACCGCTACCAACAGCCGCCACGGGATGAAAATTCGGCTGAAAACAGGAGTCAAGAAAGATGGTACGATCGTAGCACAAGATATGACCGCAATTTCCAACACCGGCGCTTATGGAAATCACGCCATGACAGTAGTTTATCTCACAGGTTGTTTCCCTCTCGGTTTGTATCGTTGCGCCAATCAAAAATTTATCGGTCATGCCGTTTATACTAACACGATGCCAGCGGGAGCATTTCGCGGTTACGGTGCAACTCAAGGCAGCTTTGTCGTAGAATCCCAATTAGATGAAATTGCCAAAAAGCTCAATATCGATCCGATAGAATTGCGCCTGAAAAATATTATCAATTCCGAAGATATCCTCACTTTAGGAACGAGAGGAGATGACCATTTTCACGTAGTTGGTAGTTATGCAATTCCCGAATGTTTCGAGAAAGTCACTCAAGCACTTGGCTATATTCCCGGAATGCCACCAATAGTAAACGGTCATTTGCGGCGCGGTTTTGGTTTTGCAGTGGGAATGCAAGCTAGCGGTTTAGCTAAAATTCATGCTGCTGGTGTCAAACTATCTTTAAAAAGTGATGGAAAATTTGAATTAAGAACTGGTTCAATTGATGTCGGTACTGGTTCTGATACTACTTTAAGGCAAATTGCCGCTCAAGTGCTTGGCGTGTCTCTTGCTGATATTGAAATTATTGCAGGTGATACGCAAAATACGCCTTACGATGCTGGTTCTTATGCTTCTGCAACTACTTATATTTCCGGACAAGCGGTGAATTTGGCAGCGCAGAAATTGCGAGATCGGATTTTGGAAGAGGCAGCGAAAATATTGCGATCGCATGAATTAATCGTAGAGGATAATAAGGTAAAATCACCAACCGCCGAAATATCGCTTTTAGAAATAGCACGACAAGCAGACAATTTATCAGCCGAATCGGAATATGCAGCAGATAAATGTTCGATGACTTTTGCCGTGCAAGGTGTAGAAGTCGAAGTCGATACGGAAACCGGACACGTAAAAGTTTTGCGTTCTATCCAAGCAATTGATATTGGCAAAGCAATTAATCCCAGAATTTGTGAAAGTCAAGCAATGGGGGGAATGGTGATGGGATTGGGTTATGCTTTATCGGAAGAACTGCGAATCGATCGACAGGGAAAAATCCTCAATCCCAGGTTGAGAACTTATCAACTTCCCACTGCCTTAGACGTGCCGCAAATGCAAGTATTTTTAGTGGAAAAACCCGATCCTTACGGGCCGTTTGGTGCGAAAGGAATTGGGGAAGTTTGTACTAATTGTACTGCACCTGCGATCGCAAATGCGATTGCTCACGCTACTGGTGCCAGATTAACTCAATTACCGATGACACCAGAAAGGGTTTGGCAACAGCAATTGTTAGGATAAATAGCTATTTCTATAGCGATCCTAAATGAATTGCCAACAAATAAACCCCTCCCAACCCTCCCCTTACCAAGGGGAGGGCTAGGGTGGAGTTGATTATTTAAATAGGATCGCTATATCTGTTTTGCAAATACTTCAATCCCCACTCGTGCATCGAATCTAAAATCGGTTTGAGGGTTTCCCCCAAGGGTGTCAGAGAATATTCTACTTTGGGAGGAACTTGCAAGTAGACGTGGCGATCGATAATTCCATCATGTTCCAACTCCCTTAACTGCTGCGTTAGCATTTTTTGAGTAATGCCATGCAGTGCGCGGTGTAGTTCTCCGAACCGCTTCACTCCCCCTAATAATTCTCGTAAAATCAATACTTTCCAGCGTCCGCCAATCACTTTAAGAGTGATTTCTACCGAACAACTCAAGCGATCGCGATCTTCGATAGCTTCCATAGTATCTTTTTGGGTAGTATCTTACTTTAAAGTGCATACTTTTCATTTTAGCTCTACAGGTTTTAAAGTAGGAATATAGCGCAACAACACTAAATAATTAGGTCAAAAAAATGATTACCATCAGGCGATCGGAAGAAAGAGGACACGCCAATCACGGTTGGTTAGATAGTTATCATACCTTCTCCTTCGCTAACTATTACGATCCTAATTACATGGGATTTCGTTACTTGCGTGTAATCAACCAAGATAGAGTTGCACCGGGTATGGGATTTCCCACTCATCCCCACCGGGATATGGAAATCATTTCCTATGTGTTAGATGGTGCATTAGAACACAAAGATACGATCGGCACTAGTTCGGTAATTCGTCCTGGTGAAGTACAAAGAATGAGCGCTGGTACGGGAATTGCCCACAGCGAATATAACCATTCTAAAAAAGACCAGGTGCATTTCATGCAAATCTGGATTATGCCAGATCGAAAAGGTTTACCACCGAGTTACGAACAAAAAATGTATCCGGAAGCCGAAAAGCGCGGCAAGTTACGCTTGGTAGCTTCTCCCGATGGTCGAGATAATTCGGTTACCATTCATCAAGATGTAAATCTCTACGCTACGTTACTAGAATCCGGCGAAAAAGCAATTCATGAAATGAAAGAAGGTCGTCACGTTTGGGTACAAGTAGCGCGAGGTAATATTAACCTCAATGGCGTACCTTTAAAAGCCGGGGATGGCGTTGCGATCGTTGATGAAAATCAAGTCATATTAGAAGGAACAAAATCTGCTGAAGTTCTCTTATTCGATATCGCTTAATTTTCCATCAGACTCGATCGTAATCCTAAGTTAGTAGTAAGGACTTCAGTTCTTATTCTGGGAAGAATAGAGGACTAAAGTCCTCACTACAAACCAATGCGATCGCGATCGCGATGGCTTTGGAACTGCGCTGATAGAATTGATTAGTTCCCCCAGGAGTAGCAAAATATGACGCGACTTACTCAGGTAGCTTTTACTACAGCATTAGCAGGCGCGATTTGGGTATTTCCCAGTATGCAAAAAGCTTTTAATAGTGCTGTCAGCGCAGAAACTCTCCCAGCTAGTAATTCCATTTTAGTTGCCCAAACTTCTGCGATCGATCTGCAACAAATTCAGCAGACGATCCAACAAAATCCTCAATTAATCCAACAAGCACAAGAAATGTTGTTACAAAATCCACAGCTAATTCAACAATTAGCACCGATGATTTTGCAACAAAATCCCCAACTGATCCAACAGTTAGAGGAAAATCCCGAACTAGTGCGACAGATTTTGCAACAAACTCAACCTCTGGTTCAACAATTACAACAAAACCCACAATTAATTCAACAACTTCAGCAACAAATTAAGAAGTGAGAGGAAGATGGGGAAGTGGGGAGATGGGGGGATGGAGAAATGGGGGGAGTAGGTGAAGGATAAAATTAGTTAATTTTTCTCATTCATACTTGAAACTTTATCCTTCAGACTTCATCCTTCATCCTTCAGATCGTGTATTCTCTAAAAAGTAAGCAAACTCTACAACGGACGAGCAATTATGGCTTATACGCCCAAAATCCTTGCATTTGCTGGCAGTACTCGTACTGGTTCCTATAACAAGCAGCTAGTTCAAGTTGCTGCCAATGGTGCTAAAGCAGCTGGTGCGGAAGTAACTTATATCGATCTCAGGGATTTCCCCATGCCTTTATTTGACGAAGATTTGGAGAAAGCAGAAGGGATGCCGGAAACTGCGCGGAAATTCAAACAATTGCTAGTGGAGAACGATGGATTTCTGATTGCTTCTCCTGAGTATAATAGCTCCATCACAGCCGTTTTGAAAAATGCGATCGATTGGGCTTCTCGTCCCTCAGAAGGCGAACCACCATTAGGTTTAGTTGCTTTTAATGGAAAAGTTGCATCCATTATGGCTGCTTCTCCGGGAGGTTTGGGAGGTTTGCGCGGTTTAGTGCATTTACGCTCAATTTTGGGAAATATAAGAGTAATCGTACTGCCGGATCAAGTAGCCGTACCGAAGGCTTATGAAGTCTTTAATGCTGACGGTACGATGAAAGATCCAAAGCAACAAGAATCGATTGAAAACCTCGGCGCGAATTTAGCAAATGTGGTTGCGAAGTTGAAAGCTTAAATTAGCTTATATAGCGATCCTATTTAAGTAATCAACCCCACCCTAGCCCTCCCCTTGGTAAGGGGAGGGTTGGGAGGGGTTGATTTGTTCGCAATTCATCTAGGATCGCTATATTTTATATTAGTCCTCTTATAAAGAGGACTTTTCTTATTAAAAAAAATCACGAATTAATTATAAAAATATTAAGATTTATAATAAAATTGCGAGTAATTTGTAGGGAAACCCTACGCGAACGCCCCTATTTGTGTAAAAATTTACTGCTATTTTTTACTTTCCTTAGAGTATATTATAAAAGCCTTACTATTCAATTGATTATATTTTTTTGATAGAAAAAGCGGAATCATGAAAAAGTAAAGCCTGAAATATATGCGATATCTTGATTTCAAGATTTACGGCCAACTTCGGTTAACATAAAAGTGGTAGAAAAGTCGTAAATTTGATGGCAAATTTTCTTAAGTTCTCCTTAAATTCTCTATCTTCTCGCACAAACTTGTCTAAACAGTGCAAATTAAAATTAGGTATTTAATAATAGGAGAGTTTAAATTCAGGAAAAAATCCACTTTTAAATTGTTGATAAAATCAGAGAAAAACTGCTTTTACGTAATCGTGTTTATCTAGTGGAATAAAAATATGAAATTCCTAGAACAGAGTACGGTACTAATTGTTGATGATAACCCTACTAATATTAAAGTTCTTTACGACCTATTGAAACAGGATGGATTTAGGGTTCTAGTTGCTAAAGACGGTGAAAGCGCGATCGAAAAATTAGAAGTCGGTAACCCGGATTTGGTTTTACTTGATGTGATGATGCCGGGAATTGACGGTTTTACTACTTGTGAAATTGTGAAAAGTAATCCCAAATATCAAGATTTACCGATAATTTTTATGACTGCTTTAGCCGAAACAGAAAATAAAGTAAAAGGCTTGTCTTTGGGCGCGGTAGACTACGTTACAAAACCGTTCCAACCGGACGAGTTAATGGCACGAGTTAATCTACATTTGAAGCTGCGTTATTTGGCGAAAGAGTTGGCAGAAAAAAATGCTCACTTACATGAAATGAATGAATTATTGGAATCAAAAGTAGAAGAACGGACAGCCGAACTACAAAAAGCTCAAGCACAATTAATTTTCAGTGAAAAGATGTCTTTTTTAGGCCAACTAATGGCAGGCATAACCCACGAAATCAACAATCCAATTAATTTTATTGATGGTAACCTCAAATACGCTCATGATTATGCCAAACAACTAATTAATGCCATCAACCTTTATCAAATAAACTATCCGAATCCCGTACCGGAAATTATTGAAAATATTGATTTTTCAGAGCTAAATTATATCAAAGAAGACCTGCTCAATTTAATTATTTCGATGAAAGAAGGAACAAAGCGTATTTCAGAAATTAACCAGTCTATGCGATCTTTTTCGCGTAGCGATGCACAAAATAAATTACTATTTAATCCTCATGAAGGACTAGATAGTACTCTACTACTGTTTAAACACCGATTGAAATCAAATGAAATTAGACCGAGCATAAAAGTGATAAAAGAATATGATATTTTGCCGGAAATTAATTGCTATCCAGGGCCATTAAATCAGGTGTTTATGAATTTATTGGCAAATGCGATCGATGCAGTGGAAGAAACTAATATCGGACGCACTGTTGCAGAAATAAAAGCTAATCCCAACCAGATTACTATTCGGACAAAATTCCAACAAGAAAACAATATGGTAATTATTTCGATCTCAGATAATGGTATTGGAATGAAACCGGAAAATCAATCAAAAGTATTCGAGCAATTTTTTACCACCAAATTACCTAACAAAGGAACTGGTTTAGGTCTGACAATTGCTCGTCATATAGTTGAAGATAAACATGGAGGAACGCTAAGTTTTATTTCCTCGCCGGGAAAAGGTACGGAATTTACAGTTACCTTACCTGTTAAATAAATATTTACCTCGATATTTAAGGTATTTTCATTTATGCTTATGCGTAATTTACTAGATCAATTATTTCCAAAATCGACAAAAAAGCTGTTATTAGCGCTAGCAATTGCTGCCGTTTATTACATTACCGCTAAACTCGGTCAATTGTTAGCTATCCCTCCCGGATTCGTCACGCCTGTTTATCCCCCTTCTGGGATTGCATTAGTTTGTTTTTTAACATTCGGTTATGATATTTGGGTCGGTATTTGGTGCGGAGCGTTTATTGCCGCAACGTTGGCTTTTATTACTAATACAGGGTTGATTTCTATGTCGATCGCGACGGGATTCGGCATTGCGATCGGTTCAGTATTACAAGCGCTAGTCGGTGCTATTTTTATTAGAAGATTGATTCATTCAAACCGAATTTTTGATACTGCTGAAAACGTCTTTAAGTTTTCTGGTATTGAAATTTTTAGCTGCATGATTAGTCCAACATTTGGCGTAGTTACCATGTATTTGTGTGGTTTTATCAACTTAGCAGATTATGGGAATACGTGGCTAACTTTTTGGCTGGGAGATTTGATGGGTGTTTTGGTATTTTCTCCTTTGTTATTAATTTGGAGTCAACCAAATGGCTCAAGATTTTCCAAACAAACACAGAAAATAAAATTATTACCATCTCTGTTTAAGTTAGATTCTCCGGCAATTATAGAAGTTGGGATTTGGTTGATATTAATGTTGGTAATCGGTCAAATTGCCTTTGGTTATAGCTATCCCATAGAATATATGCTAGTCCCTTTATTAGTATGGGCGGCTTTTCGATTTGGGCCAAAAGGGGTAGTTACTGCTATTTTTTTAGTATCTGCGATCGCGATCGTAGGCGCAGTGCGAGGAAATACTTCATTCAATCAAGATAGCCTTAATGAAACCCTGCTATTACTACAAACTTTTATTGGGGTAATTACCGTTACCACGTTGATTTTATCAGCAGTAATTATCGAACGAGAAGAAGCAGAAAAAAGTTTAGTCAAAATCAATGAAGAATTAGAAATTACCGTTGAAAAGCGAACTGCTCAATTGCGGGAATCTAAAGAAGCAGCAGAAGTTGCTAATCGGGCTAAAAGTGAATTTTTAGCTAACATGAGTCACGAACTAAGAACACCTCTCAACGGTATTTTAGGCTATGCTCAAATTTTAGCTCGTGCTTCCGATCTTAACTTGCATCGTCAGAGCATTGAAGTAATATACCAATGCGGTAATCACTTACTGAATTTAATTAATGATATTCTCGATTTGTCTAAAATTGAAGCGCGTCGGATGGAACTTTATCCAAAAGATTTTCATTTTCCTTCTTTTTTGTCAGCAGTAGTAGAAATGTCTCGCATTCGCGCCGAACAGAAAACAATTGGATTTAATTATTACGCCGATCCAGATTTGCCAATCGGAATTCATGCTGATGATAAACGCCTGCGGCAAGTTTTAATTAACCTATTAGGAAATGCGATCAAATTTACCGATCGCGGTAATATTAACTTTAACGTTACACTGCTCGATCGCTATTCTATTCCAGACGCCACAATCGCATTAATTCGCTTTTCCATTGAAGATACCGGAGTCGGTATTTCAGCAAAACAATTAGAAAAAATTTTTATGCCTTTTGAGCAAGCTGGTGCTAATTTTCGCCGTGCCGAAGGTACTGGTTTGGGGTTGGCTATCAGTCAAAAAATCGTTATTTTAATGGGTAGCAATATTCAAGTAAGTAGTACGCCAAATGTAGGTAGTAAATTTTGGTTTGACGTAGAATTTGCTGAAGCTAAAGAATGGGTAAATTCTGCTGCGAACAACGAACAAGGTAAAATAGTTAGTTACGCTGGTAAGCAGCGTAAGATTTTGATATTAGATGACAAAAAAGTAAACAGAATCGTACTATTAGAATTGCTAAATTCTTTAGGATTTCAATGTGCGGAAGCTGAAAACGGCGAAGAAGGTTTTGCTGTAGCCACTACATTTAAACCAGATTTAATTATTACCGATTTGGTCATGCCAATTTTAGATGGTTTTGAATTTACTCGCCGCTTGCGGCAGTCCGAAGCATTCCAAAATACGATCGTAATCGCTTCTAGCGCTAGCGTATTAAATGAAGACCAAGCAAAAAGTATGGCTGTTGGCTGTAATGAGTTTATTAGTAAACCAGTTGACCTAGATAAACTGCTTTTTTACTTACAAAAATATTTGAATCTTGAATGGATATACGAACATCAAAATCAGCCATCTCCAATAATAGCTACTACTAGTAAAACCGACAATGAATTAGTAGTACCGCCATTAGAAGAATTAGCAAAATTATATGAAATGGCAAAAATGGGCGATATTGCAGCTATTGAAGCAGAAGCTCAACGCATCGGAAAACTAGATGTTAAATATACTGCTTTTATCGATCGAATTTTAGAATTAGCCAATGAATTTGAAGATCGTGAAATAGTCAAGTTAATAGAAGAATATTCGGCTTAGCATAAACTAATCAAAGACACGCAAAAATCTGCTTTTGGGTGTCTTTTAGATTAATAATCGTTCAACAGTTTTGTAGGGATACGGCATCATAAATATATTGGTACGAGTAAAATGATTATGCTGTTTCCTGACAGCTTAAATTCGTACTTCAGTTTGGTGAAAATTTAAACTTGCTCTCCCTACAAGTTAAGACACTAATTAATATAGCTGGTACGCTGATATGAAAAGAATGTGCGATCGCAAAATTTATAAATATAAAGAAAAGATATAATTATTTTACGATTCATATCAGCGTTAGTACCATGACTGCCTCAGCCTCCATAGTCAGCCAAACAACAGCAAAAATTCTGCATCTTTGGAAACCCGCTACCTGGGAAGATTATTTAGTTTATCGCGACGATCGAACTAATAACCGGATGCGCTTATTTTTTCATATAAACCGTCTTTTGGTAATTGATATGGGTTGGGAAGGAATTAATCACGCTATTATTAACGAACTGTTCACATTGATATTTGGTTTCTGGTTCATTCAAAGACCAGAACAAATATACAGCTTGCTAGGCGGTTGCTTATTAGAAAAAGCACCAAAACAATCGGGCGCACCGGATTTAGTGCTTTATTTGGGTGATGACTATCCCCGTTGGCAAGAAGGAGAACCGCGCCGAATCGATTTGAATAGGTGGCGAGTACCTAACTTAATTGGCGAAGTTTCCGATACAACTTTGGCAACCGATTTAGATGAAAAGAAAAAACTTTATGCTGATCTGGGAATTCCCGAATATTGGGTAATTGACGTACAAGGTTTAAGAGTATTTGCATTTCAGTTGCAGTCAAATGGCATTTATCAACAATGCGACACATCTTTAGCTTTAGAAGGATTGCCTATTGCTTTGTTAGAGGAAACTTTGGCACGGTTGAAAGAGGGAACAAATGGTAGTGCTGCTGCTTGGTTTGCACAACAGATTGCTAATTTAAAAGCTGAATAAGTACGATAAAGAAACCCGGTTTCTCAGAGAAACCGGGTTTCTGGGGCTAATTGTGCCAAGCTTTATAGAAAGCTGGATAATTCATGTTTTCGGCACAATGCCAGATCGGGTTAAACGCTGCTTCATAGCGATAAGAACTGCTCTTGTAAAACTGTTCGCTCAGATAGTTTTTAAGGGATTTGATTACTTGGGGTAAATAATCACTTGGAAGAATTTCCTTTAGGAAATCGGCTCTAAAGCAGAGACAGGATTCATAATTGCTATCTTTGTGGGTTTGCATCAAGCGGACAAAGATAGCGATAATTTGGTCAAGCTGAGTTCTCGCTATTTTGTTAACGAGGTCAAGTTCTCCTAATCTTCCAGTTAGCCAAAAGAGAAATTCTTCATCTTCATTTGTCTCAATCCAATTAATGAGATTATCAATTGCTTTTTGTTGGTGTTCTTTATTTTGCAACAAAAACTTAATTACTTTCAAACGGTTCCATTCATCCTCAGTAGTTTCTAGGATCTGCAAGAGAGCGGTAATTGCAGTTTTGTTGTTCGGTTCAATTTGTAGCAAAATTTCAGCACATATCAAACGCCTCCATTCATCCTCAGAGCTTTGAAATATATCCCACATAGAGGAGATTGCTGTTTCGTTGCTAGGGTCAATTTGCAAGAGTAATTCAGCGGCTCTCAAACGTCTTAATTCATTTTCGCTGGTTTCCAGTATTTGCAAAAAAGCGGCGATCGCAATTTTATTGTGCGGGCTAAATTCAGGCTCAATATCCAAATCTTCATAAACAAGATAGGATGTCCAGTTATCTTCGGTAGTTTGAATGATTTGAGTTATAGTAGAGTCAGTGAGTTTATTTCCTCGATCGAATTCGCCTAAGAAGAAAGCAGATACAAAAAGTAGCCATGTATCCTGGCTAGTTTCAATTCTCTCCGTTAAAGCAGCAACCGCAGCTAGGTTCGCAGGATCGTTTTCGGCTAAGTATTTAGCAGCCTTTCCAACTAGAACTGCATTTCTAGTAGTTGCAATTATCTCTACTAAATTATCGATCGCAACTGCATTACCTGGATCGATTTGCCACAAAGCTTTAGCTGCATCAAAACAGATGTTATCGCCTCGGTTGATCTGCAAGAATTCGAGGAGGGAAGAAATAGCGGTTTGATTGCCAAAACCTATTTTATCCAAAGATGCGATCGCACTGTAACAAACATTCTTATTCAGCGTCGTCTGCATCAGGTGAATTAAAGTAGCGATCGCAATTTCATTCCCAGAGGCAATTTCCCCCAAGCTGCGAATCGCCTTGATTTGCGTGGATGAATCCTGAGTTACTTGCAATAGTAGCAATAAAGCTGCGATCGCATTTTTGTTTCCGCGATCGAGTTTTCCCAATTTCTCAGCCGCCCATCGCAAAGCCAGCCGAGTTTCAGTATGATGGAGAAAGCTAACAAAAGCAGCAATTACCCGTTTTTTGTCCGTTAATTTCAGTGCGGCTTTTGCTGCATCGTGCAGTCGCAAGGGAAATTTTTTCCAGCCAAAATAGACATAACTCCAATCGAGCAACTGTTTGACAATTGCATCGCCCAAACTGCATTCTGGGAAATAAGCTAAAGCTTCTGAAGCTAGGAAAAAAGCTCGATATCGATAAAAATTTCCGCATCCGTCATCGAAATTTAGTAGAGCCTTAACGAACTCTTCTTTTTGTTCTTTGGGGATATCTTCTCGACTGAACCAGTGCAATATTTCTGCTTTCCACTCTGGTTCAAAAATGCGATAAGTGCCTTTCTCTAAATTACCGGGAACGTGATGAAAGAAATAACGCCAATCATTCATTGCCTCCTATCCACTTCAATATGTGGTACGCAAGGGACATCCTCAATAGTAATCCATATTTCCTAAAAAATCTACTCCTGAGCTTTGTAGGGTGCGTTAGCGCTAGCGTAACGCACCTTCCCTTCTACTCACTGTTATCCTCTTCTAAAAAAATTGTCAAAGTTTGTTATTGATGAATAAGCCGAAACAGAAACCCGGTTTCTTCAAGAAACCGGGTTTTTAAGTATACAAAAATAGGATGAGCAATACCCATCCTATTTGCTATGCTGCGAGAAGTTGAGGTTGATTTTTCAGAGTAGGAATGCGCCTGCCGACTGCTTCTGCTACTGGTCTTAAATTGTGAACTAATTGCACCATATCTTCTAAAGAAAGTGCTTGACGTGCATCGGAAACGGACTTTTCCGGTTCTGGGTGACATTCGATAATTAATCCATCTGCGCCGCAAGCAATGGCAGCTTTTGCTAATGGTGCTACTAATTCCCGTTTGCCTACTGCGTGGGAGGGGTCTACAATTACTGGCAGGTGAGTTAGTTGTTTGAGGGCGGCGACTGCACCTAAATCTAAGACGTTGCGAGTATAGTTATCGAAACTGCGGATACCCCGTTCGCACAGCACCACGTCAGGATTTCCGTGACTTAATATATATTCGGCTGCATTGAGAAATTCTTCTATAGTTGCAGCTAAACCGCGTTTGAGTAGGATTGGTTTACCTGCTTGTCCTAATGCTTTGAGTAAGTCGAAGTTTTGCATATTGCGACTACCTACTTGTAGCATATCGGCGTAGGCTGCGATCGCATCAATTTGTGAAATAGCCATGACTTCGGTGACTACTGGTAAATTGTAGCGCTGACTAACTTCTGCCAAAATCTCCAAACCTTCCATCCCTAAACCTTGGAAAGCGTAGGGAGAAGTGCGCGGTTTGTAAACGCCACCCCGTAAAGCTTGCACTGGTGCGGTAGATAGGTGCGAGGCGACTTCTTCCATCTGGGAGAGGCTTTCTACTGCACAAGGCCCACCGATAATTATCAAGTCTTTGCCGCCTATTTTTACCTTATCCGAAATTTGGATAACGGTTTGCCGATCGGTTTCAGTTTGAGAAGCGAGTTTAGCTTGTAACATTTGAGTTTCTCCTTATGAAATGAAAAAGTGTAGTTAACAAAAAAACCCGGAACCTGTTACAGTTCCGGGTGGTGGTGATGCGTTGGCACGACATTTACTTACCCGGAACCGTTTCTGGGCCAAAAGTAAAAACCGTAAAACCAACTGAATAGAGATGCTGTCATCGTGTTTAACCCGTGGATATGAGGACTGAAGTCCTTACTACAAACCCTTAAAAAACAAAAACCGCAGATTTTGTTCTGCGGTTCACCTTCGGTTTCCAGTACGAATCCTGGATCACTGCCGGTGAACCGTACTAAACCAAAAATAAAAGTAATTAGAGTTGAATAACATAATTTAGGCGGAAAGTTTTTTTCTGCTATATGCGTTCAATTATAAACCATAGCAGAGTAAATCAGTTGCCGTCAAGACCAATAAGATAAGTTTATCATTTATTTTGGTTGGGGCTATAGCTAAAAAGGCCATCCTCTAAGCTGCTTGCCTAATTTGTTGCTGAATTGGAATTTCAATCACGAATTCTATTCCCTGTCCTGATGCAGGTTGACAATATAATCTACCTCCATGCTTTTCTACGATAATTTGGTAACTAATGGATAACCCCAATCCAGTTCCTTTACCGATAGGTTTGGTGGTAAAAAATGGATCGAATAGCTTTGGTTGAATCGATTCGCAAACTCCCGAACCGTTATCGCTAATGTGAATAGCAACCCAGTTATCACTAATAACTTTTGTAGAAATATGGATACGGTTTCTTATTTGTTTGATTTCGGCAACCGAACGCTTTTGATTGTATTCATCTAAAGAATCAATCGCGTTGGAAAGAATATTCATGAATACTTGATTGAGTTGTCCAGCATGGCATTCTATTGGTGGGATATGACCGTACTCTTTTACTACTTCAATTTCAGGATGTTCTGGTTTTGCTTTTAAACGATGATGCAGAATAGTTAGCGTACTATCAATTCCTTCATGAATATTTACTGCTTTTACTTCTGCCTCATCTAGACGAGAAAATATTCGCATAGACTTAACAATTTCTTGGATGCGTTGTGTTCCCAAGTTAATTGAGTTAAGAACCTTGATTAAATCTTTTTGCAAAAAATCCAATTCTATTTCATCCATTGCTGCTAGAATTCTAGGGGTTGGATTTTCATATTCTTCTTGATATAGATGGAGAATTTTTAGTAAGCTTTGCGCGTATTCTCTAGCATAATCAAGATTGCCAGAAATAAAATTTATAGGGTTATTAATTTCATGAGCAATGCCAGCCGCTATTTGTCCTAAGCCAGACATTTTCTCGCTTTGGATTAACTTGATTTGCATTTGTTGTAAATCATCATACGCTTGGCTGACTTCTGCAACTTTTTGTTCTAATAGGGTATTTTTTTCTGCCAATTTTTCAGTTAGAATGTGAAGCTTTAAATGCAGCTTGACGCGAGCTAATACTTCCTCTTGCTGGAACGGTTTGGTAATATAATCTACAGCGCCAAGCTGAAATCCTTCGACTTTATTAGCCGTGTCGGAAAGCGCAGTCATAAATATAATGGGAATCTGCTTCGTTGCCGGATTAGCTTGTAATCGACGGCAAGTTTCAAATCCATCCATTTCTGGCATCATGACATCTAGTAATATCAAATCGGGTAAGGCATATTGCACTCTTTCCAGTGCTTTTTTTCCTGATTTTGCTACCCAAACTTCAAATCCTTCTTGACCTAAAGCGTCGGATAGGACACCTAAGTTGGCGGAATTATCATCAACAATAAGAATTGAACCGCTTGGTTGAATTGCTAAAGTCATAAGCCTTACTTGTAGGAGTGTATAAAGGTTAAAATTTCTTCATCTTGAAAGTCCTTTGCCATTTGATGCAATCTTTTAGCAAAGGGAATGTATTTTGAATCTAATTCTTCTAGCAATAACGCTTGTTTAATTATTTCTCGGAAATTACCTTTCATTGCTAACTCGTATAGCATTTCCATTTCCGCAGCAGGTGGAGCAATTAGCTCATCGGTATATGAGGCGATCGGCGGTGGCACTTCCTTTACTTCGTAAAGCCATTCTAAATGAAGATATTTTTGTATTTTTTGTAATAGTTCTGTGGCTTGAATAGGTTTGGGAAGAAAGTCGTTGCCTCCAGCTTCTATGCTTCTATATCGATCGGCCTCGAATACGCTGGCAGAAGAAACAATAATGATAATATTTTTAAATTTTTCCGATTCTCGAATCCGCTTAATTAGCTCGAAGCCATCTACTTCGGGCATTAATAAGTCAGTAACGACTAAATCTGGCTGAAACTCTAGAATTTTTTGCCAGCCTTCTTGTCCGTCAACTGCTTCAGCTACCTCAAAGCCGATCGGACTGAGCAAATTGGTAATTACGGAACGATTAGCCCATTTGTCATCAACTACTATAATCTTTGGCTGGCGGTCTTTGATGCCGATAATCTGTCCGCGATCGTCAGTTTGAGATGCTTTCACCCATTCATCGGCTGGAGGTAAACTGGCATCAAACCAGAAAATACTACCAACACTCACCTCACTTTGAACTTCAATGGTACTGCCCATTAGTTCGACAATCCTTTGGCTAATTGCCAGTCCCAGTCCGGTGCCTTCTGTCTGCCGTTTGCGATCGCCAACTTGCTCGAAAGGCTGAAAGATTGTTTGGAGTTGATCTGGTGCGATACCGATCCCAGTATCGCGTATTTCAAAGCGAATTTTTCCTTCGCTGGCAAAACTGACCGTAAAAGTGACTCTGCCCGCATCTGTAAATTTAATAGCGTTGCTCAACAGATTAATTAGCACTTGTCGCAGGCGTTTTTCATCCGCACGAATACCGATTGGGAGTTCGGAAGTCGATTGAAATTGGAAGTGAATTCCCTTAAGTTCAGCGCGAATGCGACACATCTCAGCTACACCTTGGAGGAAGGCGGGAAAATGGAAATCCGTCGGTATTAATTCTACTTTTTGTGCTTCTATTTTCGACAAATCGAGAATGTCATTAATTAAAGTCAGTAAATGAGAACCGCACTGATAAATGACATCGATGCGCGATCGATCTTCTTCTTGTAAGAATTTAGAACGCTGAAGAATTTGAGCATATCCCATAATGCCATTGAGCGGAGTTCGCAACTCGTGGCTCATGTTAGCTAAGAATTCGCTTTTTGCCCGACTTGCTGCTTCTGCCGCTTCCTTGGCTTTTGAAAGTGCGAATTCTGCTTGTTTGCGATCGTGGATATCACTGCAAGCACCAATCCACTCGCGGATGCTGCCATCTTCATTCAGAATTGGCACTGCTCTACCTTGGAAATAGCGATAGTTTCCATCGGCGGCGCGGATTCGGTATTCTATTTCATATAAGCATCTCTTTTCCAATGCTTCCATCCAGACCTGAGCCGTTTGTTCCCGATCGTCTGGGTGCATTGCATCTAACCAGCCAAAACCAACTACTTCTTCCACTGTTTGTCCGGTATATGCTCTGAGACTAGGCATATCCGGACATCGCCCCTCCGCATCTGCTGTCCAAACAATTTGGCTGGTAGCGGCGATTAGCGATCGATAACGTTCTTCGCTTTGTTTTAGGCTATCTTCGGCTAATTTGCGATCGCTAATATCTCGCGCTATGGCAATGATGCCGAGAATATTGCCCTGATTATCTCGCCAAGCAGCCTTCGTAGTTAAATGAGTTCCGCCAATCTCACCTTGAAAGATTTCTTCTTCGTAAGTCTCAGTGATGCCTGTTTCCACGATCTTGCGGTCTTTTGCCATCATAGAAACGGCAACGGCAGGCGGTAGCAGTTGGGAATCATCTTTGCCCAGGATTTCCTCAATGGGTTTACCGATAAAGTTTGCTACGTTGGAATTGAGGGCAACATATCGGCCTTCGCGATCTTTGACCACAACGATGTCTGGCGTACTTTCCAAAATAGAGTTCAACAGCGCATTGCGATCGCGTAGCGCAGCTTGCTGTTCGCGCAGATCATCTTCAGCTTGTTTGCGCTCTGTTATATCAGTGTTGGCTCCCACCCATTCGCGAATCGTGCCATCAGCTTGTAAGATCGGTACACCGCGACAAGTCATGTAGCGGTATTCCCCGTCATGGCGGCGCATACGGAATTCAACTTCATATCGCGATCGATTAGCAATCGCGCTTGACCAGGTAGTGGCAATATAAGATCGATCGTCTGGATGGATACAGTTGAGCCAACCCCAACCTTTGCATTTATCGTAAGTTTGTCCCGTAAATGCAGTCCAGCCGGGTTGTTCGTTAACGAATTCACCTTCAGCATTGGTAGTCCAAATAATTTGAGCGCTAGCTTCAATTAGAGAACGAAATCTTTCTTCGCTTTGTTTGAGAACATCTTCTGCTGCTTTGCGATCGCGAATATCCCGCGATACAGTAGCAATCCCTATGGGTTCGTTAGTCTGCGGGTCTTTGACCAGAAATAGAGTGTAATCTAATGGGATGGGTTGACCTGTTACGAAATTTCTGAAGCGATAATCGCTCCGCCAACTCCCCTCTTGCATTAGAGTAGGCAGAATGCGCTGGTGTACGAACTCCAGATCTTCTGGTATGAAGAAATCGTTCATGTGTTTGGTTCTAGCTTCTTCCAAACTACTCAGTCCAACTAAATCCAGCCCAGCCTGATTCACTAATATCGGACGACCCTCCATTGAGGCAACGCCAATAAAGTCACGGCTGTTCTCGATCGTTGTAGCCAGCAATTGCCTTTCTTGTTCTACTTTTTTGCGATCGGTAATTTCAATTACAATCCCACCTACACCAAAAACCAGGCCATTTTCATCCAACAAAGGATAGTAAGATACCTGCCAGTAGCGAGTTACTCCCGGTTGTTTCGGCGTTTCACCTACTAATTCATAGTCAAGCATCGGATTGCCCGTATCCAGGATTGCTTGCAAAATTGGTTCCACCGTCGGAGCCAATTCTGGCAGCACTTCACGCACTGACCTGCCAATATGCTCGGCCACAGATGGCCCATTAATTTCTGCCAGCGTTTCGTTAATTTGGACGTAACGAAGTTGGCGGTCAAAAATCAGCAGTCCGGCATTAGATGCTGCAAAAAAAGCGTCGTAATAAGCCTGTCGCAGTGGCAGTGTTGTTGCGCTCTGCTGGATTTTCTTTGGTGGGGATTCGCTCATATCGGATCGTGCATTTCAAATTTATTTTAGAGCTTATTTACGATGGTGCGATCGGAGGGTTCGCGATTTTTCAAAAATTTTCTACTCTAGCTGGAAATTTAAAATTTGCCCCCTTTGGCAAAGAAGGTTCTGATCAAGACATGACTAACAAGAATGGGAAAAAGAATAAATTATATTATCAAGTTGTAGGTTGGGTTGAGCTTTAGTGAAACCCAACAATTTCTCTGCTAACCAGTTGGGTTTCGTTCCTCAACCCAACCTACATAAATTACAGACTTGAGTTTAATTATTTCGTACCGTAAAGCCGATCGCCTGCATCACCCAAACCTGGTATAATATAACCATGTTCGTCTAGATAATCATCGATCGCAGCAGTGTAGATGGGAACATCGGGATGTTGTTCGTGAAAATGAGCAATTCCCTCCGGCGCTGCTAATAAACAGAGAAATTTCATCGATAAGGGATTATATTCTTTCAATCTATCTACCGCCGCCACTGCTGAATTTCCCGTTGCTAACATGGGATCGACGATCAAAATATCCCGTTGTTCGATATCGTGGGGAACTTTAAAATAATATTCAATTGCCATCAAGGTTGTAGGATCTCGATATAAACCGATATGTCCGACTCTAGCAGAGGGAATTAATTCTAAAATTCCATCTAAAATTCCCTGTCCTGCCCGCATAATGGAAATAATTACCATCTTTTTTTCGGCAGCTAGCATCGGTGCCATCATGGAAGTAAACGGGGTTTGAATTTCCTCATATTTGATGGGTAAATCTCGCGTTACTTCATAAGCTAATAACATCCCGATTTCTCTTAAAAGATTGCGGAATTTCGCCGTACTGGTGTCAGTTTGACGCATCAGGGTTAGCTTATGTTGGATCAGGGGATGTTCTATGATAGTAACTTTAGCAGCCATTCGATTTTAGATTATAAATTTTAAATTTTAGATTGAATAATTTACGCAGATATCAAACAAATTTTGTAAAAAAAAGAATCATTACTGCTTTTACCCTATTTATTTTCTTTCTGTGTTTGGTAAGCTTCTACAGCTTCCTGCATCACATTTTTCAGTTCGTCAATATTGCAAGGTTTGGTCAGGATTTTGAAAATTTCAGCGTCTTTAATTGTTTCGCCGGTGCTTTCTAGTTCTTCTTCTCCTAAACCACTTAAAAGAATGCGGATTGTATCGGGAAAAATGGTGATTGTTTTACTTAAAAATTCGATACCATTCATTTCGGGCATGAAATGATCGGAAATAATCACTGCCATTTCGCCTTCTGTTTCCATAATTTCTAAGGCATTCATGGCGCTTTCTGCTTTAAAAATTTGAAATTGACGACGAAAGGTTCTATATAATAAATCCAAGTTGTGCGGTTCGTCATCAACCAGCAATAATTTCATTTTGGCGGGTGGTGGAGAATTTGAATCTGTCATTTATCAATATTTAGAAAACAGTACCATCACTTTCAATTGTAATGGGAGGAGTACCACCTTTTCTTAATTCTGCGGCTATTTTACGTCCAGCAGTCCAAGTTCCGCCTTGCAAAACCTTCACCAGGGGTAACTCAGCAGAAGTCAGATTCAGCTTTTGGCGAATCTTGGCGGCAATTCGATCCAATAGGCTGACCGTTAATGCCCGCCATTCTACAATTATTTCCGATCCAGGTAAATGGGGTTGAGACAAAATGGCAGAATTCTTTACCTGGATGAGTTTTGTATCTAAACATAAACCGCCGTTACGATATTCTGCCAATCCAGTCATTTCGTCTAGTCCGGTAATGGCAAAACCGATTTCTTCGAGTGGTTCTAATAGAGAATAAGTTAACCATTGGGAAAGTTTATGAAACGGTATATATTGATCAATTTCGCTTTTTCCATCTAAAGCGGGATGTATCCAAACATCTCCTAAATTAATATTTGCGATCGCTAATCTTCCCGGCCAGATTTCTCCTAATCCTTCTAATACTACCTTCAATACTTCAGTAGCGTCGATCGCACTTCCTTTTTCCACAGATGAATCAAAATCTGATGGTAACTTTTCCCTCAATAAGTAATTAACCATATTGCCAGGACGGGAATTTTCTTGACCGAAAATCGTTGAATTTTGCGATATTACTTCTCCCAAACGTTGCAGTAATTTCAATCTGCCTTCTACGCCTACTAAAGGATTTTTCGCACTAACTTGAAATCCTTCTTTTAGTATTTCTAAATTCAATGCTTGTAGTGCTTTTCCATCAACTTGTAAAGGTTGTTCGGGATTACTAGAAAAAGTGCCTTGGCAAAACATCCGAAAACTCGCTACCGCCAATCCTTCCGAACGTTGAAAAGTTTGTCCTGTTTCCTTTTCGTAGTACTGCCAATTTGCACCAGCGCCAGCATCTAACAACACGCTGACGATTGCCAAATCGAATTTAACTTTCGCTTTTTCGATTGATGAAAGATTTGCCAAAGCTCGATTTAATTCGGCAATGCGAGATACGTTTCCCACTTCAAAATGTCGCCATCGACTATGAAAAGGAATTTCTAAATTAGGATAGTCATCTCGCATCACTCGAATCACATAATCAGCACATTTGTCTAGATTATTTAAATCAACACTAAAGTGAGATAACCGATCTGAACATCCTAGATTGAAAATGCGATCGCACTTTTCCCGAATAGCAGCAGGCGTTCTCAAATAAGCAATTTGGTCATTAGTCATTAGTCATTAATTATTAGTAAATAACATCTGCTTCCTAACAAAAAACGCTAAAAAAACATCTGTGTTCATCTGTGTTCATCTGTGGACATCTGTGGTAAAAATAAACTCACAAACACTCTTCAGATCTGCTATAACTACCACTAATCAGCCAAACTCCTACCCTTAATTTCCGCCAGCGCAGTTGCATCAGGCACTTCTTTTGGAGTATAATAACCAGCAGCTTGTTTAGCAGCAATTTCCACTTGAGCATCTGCCGGAATCATATCATCAGGAATCGGAATGCGTTCGATTACTTCAATCCCAGAATTGACGATCGCGTTATACTTCATATCACTCATTGAAACCAAACGATCGATCCGAGTAATGCCCAACCAATGCAACACATCTGGCATTAGTTCTTGAAATCTCATATCCTGCACTCCCGCTACGCATTCAGTTCTGGCAAAATAGGCATCAGCGCGATCGCCACCTTCCTGACGTTTGCGAGCATTATAAACCAAAAACTTAGTCACTTCTCCTAAAGCCCGTCCTTCTTTGCGGAAATATACAATTACGCCTGCGCCTCCTGCTTGTGCAGTTTGGATACAAACTTCGATGCCATGTACTAAATAAGGACGACAAGTACAAATATCGGAACCGAAAACATCTGATCCATTGCATTCATCATGTATTCTAACTGCTAGTAAACGATTCGGATCGGTAATCGCTTCTACATCGCCAATTAAATAAACAGTGATGCCACCAATTGGGGGTAAAAATACGTGCAAGTCAGGGCGAGTGACTAGTTCGGGGAACATTCCACCAGTTTGTTGAAATAGAATCCGCCGTAAATCGCTTTCTTTTACATTTAATCTCTTGGCAATTCCCGGCAAATACCAAACCGGATCGATCGCAACTTTATTTACTACCAAATTGCCATTCTCTTTCATTATTTTACCATCGATCTGCAAGCGCCCTTTACTGACGCTATCGAGCAGTTCTGGCATATTAATATGAGCTTTGGTAATCGCAATACTCGGACGAATATCGTATCCTTCAGCAAACAAAGGTGTGAAAACTTCACCGACGATCGCACCAAAAGGATCGAGGGAGATAATTTTATTGGGATCTGACCAACTGGGATGTGGGCCAATGCGAACTACGGGTGAGGTATTTGTAAAATCTGGGCGATGATTTGCTTGTAGTGAACCAGATGCGATCGCCAAAGCGCGATATACTGCATAAGAGCCAGAGTGAGTACCGATCGCGTTGCGGTGAGTTGGATTCGCTAAAGTACCAATTATTGGCCCCCTTTCGATTGGATCGCTTTTTCCCCAGTGAATGGGAATTGGTTTTTGTCCGGATCTGCCAGGATGGGATGTCAATACTATATGTTTATGCTTAGTAACTGGTTTTTCCCTTTCCATAAAATACCCTAGAATGAATTTTAGCTCGCTGGGTAAATAAATTACTATCATAGCAAGATAATATCGATTTTAGATTGAATATTTGATTGTACGAGTCTCTTTGGGCGGCCAAAACCATTTTGCTTTTGCTGATAATTTACAAACAACAAAAAGCGAAAATTTTGATATTTTACTAAGCAAAATAAATTTAAAAGCCGTATCTACCGATACAAAATTATTTTAATAATTTTGATTTACTCGGTTTTAAAATATGGGTAATCTATCTAATTTAACGTAAGTTGTTAATGAATTCTTACGGAAATGCGGAAGAGGAGAGAGTAGGTAATAAAAAATTATCCTACTACCGACTACCCATAACCAGTCGCAATGAACAATTGTAATTAACTCTCACAAAGTGGGAATACTCTCTAGTAGAGGAAATATTTCATTAGATATCACTAACTAAAACAACTTACATGAAATTTCATCGACCCCTGATTGGCATTACCACTTCTAGTCAACAACAAACAGGCAGCTTTTGTCTGCGGCGAGAATACGTAGATGCAGTGAGGCTAGCAGGTGGCTTACCGATGTTGCTGCCGCCTGGGGAACCGCACCCAGCCAGTATTCTAGAATGGGCGGATGGGATTATTTTTTCAGGCGGGGGAGATATCGACCCCGCGAATTATCATGGTGCTTCTCACCCGACGATTTATAATTTGGATGCAGAGCGCGATCGCTTCGAGCTATCCCTAGCCCAGCTTGCTCTAAAAACGGATATCCCCATTTTAGGTATTTGTCGCGGATTAGAAATATTGGTAGTAGCCACTGGCGGCAATTTAGTCACTCATTTACCCGAAGCGTTTGGCGAAGAAATTCCCCATCGTCAAGAACAGAGTTGTCCCTGCCAACATAACGTGCAAATTACGCCCGGTACTCGCCTTTCGAGTACGATCGGTGCAGGAGAAGCCAGTATAATTTCTTGGCATCATCAAGCCGCTAGCAGCATTACCAGTAGTTGGCAAATTGCCGCACGAGCTTCCGATGGTGTCATAGAAGCATTAGAACACAAAGATCACCCTTGGGCGATCGCACTACAATGGCATCCAGAACTCGCCATCAATGATACCCGCCAGCAACGCATTTTCCGCGCTTTCGTCACTGCCGCACAGCAAAGGAAAACGACATTTGCTCAAAAAGCTGGTTAACATTCGTTCCCAGGTTTGGCCTGGGAACATTGTATATATAAAATCTATATAAAAACCTAGTTTGTGTAACAATTTTGTTGCATATCAACTATTTGTGTCTCTGGATAATTAAATTTAGAAAAACATTCTACATTCTGAATTCTGGCTCCTGAATCCTGAATTCTTTATGAAAGGAGTAACAGTGCTAAAAGATATCCGAGACTATCAAATTTTATTTTTATCCTTGTTCCTAGTATTAGGTATAGGGACGAGAGATTGGACGTTAAGACCGGAATTAATTTTAGTAACGATGGTTACCTGCTTGACAACTCAATGGTTAGCAGAAAACATAACATCTATCTGGTACTACCTCAAACAAAACATCTTCAACCATTCCGAGCAATTCAAATCCAGTTTAGTAAAACCTCAAAAACCAACTTCCTTACGCAGTGCCGCCATCACCGCCTTAAGCCTTTGTCTGTTGTTGCGATCGGATCATTACACCACAATGATTTTAGCAGCATCTTTAGCAATCTTAAGTAAATTTATTTTTCAGATCCGCCACAAACATTTTTTCAACCCCGCCAACTTTGGCATTATTTCCGTGCTTGTTTTAACTAATGATGCGTGGGTATCTCCCGGACAATGGGGAGAAGATTGGTGGTATGTAATGTTATTTATTGGTAGTGGCGGAATGATATTAAAACGCATTGGCAGATGGGATACCACTGCCGCATTTTTAGGTGCATATGCTTTCTTAGAAGCGATTCGCAACATTTGGCTTGGTTGGACGTGGGATGTATATTTCCATAAATTAATGAGCGGTTCGTTATTGCTATTTGCCTTGTTTATGATTACAGACCCCCGCTCAATTCCCAACGCCAAAATAGGCAGATTAACCTGGGCAATTTGTATAGCACTACTCACCTTCATTTTGCGTAATTACTTCTTCATTTCCACCGCCGTTTTTTGGTCATTATTTTTGCTGGCACCATTAACTATCTTGTTTGATTATCTTTGGACAGCACCCAGATTTTCATGGTTGCTTTTCAATGGTTATTTACCCATCTTTAATCGAAAAGAGCAATTAATAACTAAGAATGGCTAACAAGTATATTGATATCTGGTCGAACTGTAGACAAAAAGCGAGATAGATATATCTAACATCTGTGTTCATCTGTGTTCATCTGTGGACATCTGTGGTAAAAAAAAACTCAAACTTCTCATCAAAAAGGATTTTGCTATGAAATTAAAGCAGATTTTGATAACTTTATTGATAACCTGCGTGGCAATTATTTGCGTTACACCTTCAGCTTGGGCATTTTGCGGTTTTTATGTCGCTAAAGCAGATACTAAACTTTATAACAAAGCCTCGCAAGTGATTATCGCCCGTGATAGCAACCGCACTATTTTAACAATGGCAAATGACTATCAAGGCGATGTGAAAGATTTTGCTTTAGTCGTGCCAGTTCCAGTAGTTTTACAACCAGAACAAGTGCGCGTTGGTGACTCCAAAATTATCGAACGATTAGACGCTTTTAGTGCGCCTCGATTAGTAGAATATTTCGATGAAGACCCTTGCGATGATAATCGATATTTAGGAGGTGGTGGAACTAGGTCTGCCCAAATGCCAGAAGCGGCACCAGCAGGCAGAAACAGAAGAGAAGATAATGCTTTAGGTGTAACTGTAGAAGCACGTTTTTCTGTCGGAGAATATGACATATTAATTCTCAGTGCTAGAGAATCTAACGGTTTACAAACATGGCTAAATCGCAACGGTTATAAAATTCCGGCGGGTGCTAATCAATTGCTGCAACCTTACATCCGGCAAAACATGAAATTCTTCGTTGCGAAAGTGAATTTAGCAGCATTTCAAAAATCTGGATATCAGTTATTGCGACCGCTACAAATGGCCTATGAATCGCCTCGCTTCATGTTACCAATTCGGTTAGGGATGATTAATGCTAGCGCAGAGCAAGACTTAATTGTTTATGTTTTATCACCGCAAGGACAAGCGGAAGTTACCAATTACCGGACAGTCCAAGTACCATCAAATACAGAAATACCGGTATTTGTGAAAAACCAATTTGGTGATTTCTACAAATCGATGTTTGCTACTTCTTACACTCGCGAAGATAAAAAAGTAGCTTTTTTAGAATATGCTTGGGATATGGGTAGCTGCGATCCTTGTGCGGCGGAAGTTTTAAATCAAGAAGAACTGAAAAAAGCTGGTGTCTTTTGGTTAGATTCTCAAAGGGGTAATAATGTTTTTATCACCCGCCTTCACGTCCGCTATACTCGTGACAAGTTTCCGGAAGATTTGATGTTCCAAGAAACTTCTAATCGTCAACTGTTTCAAGGTCGATATATTCTTCGCCATCCTTTTCAAGGTGATTTGAGTTGTCCAGCAGGTCAACAATATGCCAGGTCTTTGGCTAGTAGGTTTGAAAAGGAAGCTCAGACTTTAGCTAAGTTGACGGGATGGAATATTAATGATATTCGCCGCAAATTGCCTGTTACCCAAACTCAAACACGACCTTTTTGGAGAAATATTTGGAATTGAAGGAGTCAGAATTCTGAATTCAGAATTCAGAATTCAGGAGTCAGAATTCAGGAGTGAGAATTTAGAATTTAGAATTTAGGAGTCAGAATTTAGGAATCAGGATTCAAGAGTCGAATTTGAATAATAAAAACTGCTTTGAGTTTCTTGAAAAAGGTAATAAACATTACCATAATTTTTTATGAGTATGGATACATTTCGGGTTTATTTGGGAAAAAATGCCTAAAATCTACTTTTAGGGTAGGAGCTAATACCGAGCGGGTGGACGTAAACTGTAAAAGTTAATCTCTGGGAGAAATAACCCGTTCAGATAGCCAGTAATGGTATCTCATTTAGCACTTATCTAAGGAGCAGCTTTGTGGATAATTTTTGGCAACATTGGGGAAGTTTTTTTGATGGGGTGAGGGAATCGTTTGTTTTTAACCCTACGTTGGCCCAGCTATCTGAACCGATTAGAGATCCGGTGGCTGTATTCTTAGTGATTCTGGGGATTATGCTGGTTGCACCGCTATTATTTGAGCGGTTTAAAATGCCTGGAATTATCGGTTTAATTTTGGCGGGAGTGGTGGTTGGGCCACACGGATTGGGGTTATTGGAACGCGATCGCACGATCGAACTTCTCGGTACAGTAGGATTGCTGTTTCTGATGTTCTTAGGCGGACTAGAAACTAGTTTGGATGACCTGAAACGCAACGCTGACAAAGCCGCCATCTTTGGAATAGCAACCTTTACACTGCCAATGGTTATTGGTGTCGGTGCCATGTTAGCGATCGGATATGGCCCTTTGGCAGCCATTCTGGTAGCTTCCACTTTTGCTTCTCACACCTTGGTAGCATTACCAATTCTCAGTAAACTTGGCATCATGCGAAGCAAGGCGGTAACTGCCACTTTTGGAGGTACGCTGATTACCAACGTGCTGGCTTTGTTGGTGTTGGCGGTGGTGGTAAAAGCACATCAAGGTAGCTTGACTCTTAGCTTTTGGCTATTTCTGATCCCCTCATTAGCTATCTATACATTTGCTACTCTGTGGGGAATTCCCAAACTAGGACGCTGGTTTTTTCTGAAATTCGGACACGACGAAAGCGCTGAATTTATCTTCGTGTTAGCTGCTTTATTCGTAGTGTCCTATATTGCTAGTTTGATTCAAATTGAACCGATCGTCGGCGCATTTTTGGCAGGGATTGCGATTACGCAACTGATTCCTCAACTGAGTCCGTTGATGAATCGAATTCAGTTTATCGGCAATACCCTATTTGTACCAATTTTCTTAATTTCTGTGGGGATGCTGGTAGACCCTCTGATCCTCGTCAAGGAACCTCGCTCTATTTTAGTGGCAGCCGTGATGATCGGAGCAGAAATCCTCAGTAAATTCTTGGCAGCTTGGGGGTCGGGAAAACGGTTTGGCTGGAAATTCCCCAGCATTATGGTAATGTTCGGCTTATCAATGGCTCAAGCAGCTTCTACCCTCGCTGCAATTACGGTTGCTTTTAAAATCGAGTTGGTTGATGAGTTAACGGTGAATGGGATTATCGCGATGATTCTCGTGAGTTGCGTTGCTTCTCCTTGGGTGACAGCGCGTTGGGGGTCGAGAATTCAGCCAGAAACAACTAGTCATCATGAACAGGAAAGCGCTTTATCCAGTGACACAGCAGATAGTTTTTCACTTGGCGATCGCGTTTTAGTTCCTGTAGCTAACCCCAATACAGAAGATAACCTGCTAAAACTAGCATTAATTTTGGCTAAAAGTGCAGGCGGTACTTTACTGCCATTACATATTATTTCTGATGAAAGTAGACCGATTCCCCCTGATGCAAAAGCCCGACAACAGCAGCTACTTGCAGCGGCTGAAATGGCTGCCCACGCTGCGGTTACGGCGGTAGAACCGATCGGTCGAGTTGATAGTTTGGTAGGTATGGGGATTATCCGCACCGCCGAAGAACGCCATGCTAGTTTAATTATCTGTGGCTGGAAAGGTTATTCCACCTATCGAGAAAACTTTTTTGGTGGCATGATTGACATGGTGGTGCGGTTGGCAACCATGCCGATGTTGATTACGCGCTTTCCACAACCGATCGCAAATACCCAGCGCATTTTGTTAGCTGTCACTGATATAGACTTGACTTCTTGGACATTTCGCCAAACCTTTAGGCTAGCCCAAACTTTGTCTGACGAACTGAAAGCAACTCTGCAAGTGTTGCAAGTCTCTTCTGGGGAAAGACGAAAACCGACTGCGGTGGAATTAGTGGGGGTAAATGGAGAAGTTCCTGTACAACGAATGCAAGGAAACTTGGTAGCGAAAGTTTCTGAGTCTCTCAAAATTAACGATTTAGTGATTTTGATGACTAGTACTCACCGTTTTGGACAACCCTCGTTAGGAAAAGAACCAGAAGCGATCGCCCGTCTCCATCAGGAAACATCTTTATTAATTGTTTACTTCCCCAGTGTATAGGAGGCAGGGGGTAGGGGGCAGGGGGCATGGGGAAAGGATGAAGGATGAAAATTAACTTATTTTCTGAATATCTCCATCCCCTCATCTTTTTCCTCCACTCCCAATGCACTAAGTAACTCGATTTTGACGAATGCACTCTTTGTACCAATCAAAACTAGCCTTGGGAATCCGTTGTTGCGTTGCGTAATCAGTATAAATCAATCCAAAACGACGAGTGTAACCCCAAGACCACTCGAAATTATCCATCAGCGACCAGATAAAATATCCTTTTAAAGGATATCCTTCACTAACGGCGCGATGGGCAGATTTGAAATGCTGCCGCAAATACATTATGCGATCGGTATCAATAACTTCGCCATTCTCGTTTACTTCATCTTCCGCCGCACAACCATTCTCAGTTATAAATATTGGTAAATCGGGATGACCGAGGGTTTCGCTAATGTGACGAATGCTCCAATAAATGCTTTCTGGGATAATGTTTAACCAAGGCATATTCATGCGCGGATAACCTTTGGGAAGTGGCAAAAATTCATAACCAAATTCGTTATCAGCCGCCCGCACGTAATTGCCAGTATAAATATTCAAACCCAGTGCATCAAGAGGTTGATGAATGATTTCTAAATCTCCCTCTTGAATATCTGGTGCATCTTTTCCCAATTTTTCCAACATGGCTGAACTATAAGCACCAGTCAACACCGGAAAAATAATCCCGCCATTTTGCCAACAAGTATGAAATGCTTTTTTGGCTGCTTCGATATTAGCTGGTGATTCGTTAATGGGAACTGTGACGCCGGGGTTATCTACTAATGCGATCGAACAAGGAACTGGTGAAGCGGCGCGAATCGCTTGACAACCTAAACCATGTGCTAACACTGCATGATGAGAAGTTTGCCAAACTTCTTTTTTCGACTTAACGCGAGTTCCTGGCGCGTGAACTGGTTCCTCGTCAACATCATAACCCATATGGGTAAAGCAGGAAATCTCGTTGATGGTCATCCAGTTGGTTATGCGATCGCCTAATCGCGAAACCACTGCGCTAATATAATCAGCATAATCATAAGCCATTTGCCGATCGCGCCAAGAACCATACAAATCTTCTAAAGCTTGCGGACTATCCCAATGAAATAAAGTAGCGTGGGGAGTAATCCCATTTTGCAAAAGGCTATCAACCAACCGCTTATAAAAATCAATTCCCTCTTCATTCACCGCACCGCGTCCATCCGGAATAATGCGCGGCCAAGCTATACTAAAACGATAATGCTTAATGCCCAAATCTACCATCATTTTCACATCATTTTCATAAAGATGGTAATGATTGCAAGCAACAGCACCCGTTTCTTTATCTCGTATTCTACCAGGAGTTTCGCTGAAAGTATCCCACACGCTAGGTTTCCGTCCCCCTTCTGTTGCAGCACCTTCTATTTGATAAGAAGCAGTTGCCGTACCCCACATAAAATTATCGGGAAATTGATAGCTATTCACGACATCTCCAAATTATCTTTACTTTTGCTCTTTAAATTTAGCTAATAATTCCTCACGAGATAATTCTAATAGCAGCGGGACAAATTCCTCTGGTAACAGTCCTAATATTTTGGGGATTATTGCCCATAACTCCTCATCTAACATTCCAAAACGAACTCGCAACACATTTTCAATTATGAGACGTTCTCTCTGCTGAATAGCCTGCTGAAAACCTTGTTGGAAACCTTCTTTGATAGCTTGTTCCCGATCTTGTTCGTAAAGTGGTGCTAATCTCATAATTAAATCCTCATCTTCATTTATTTATAATTTGGTAATTTCCTACTGACTCAAAATTTAATCGTTACCAAGTTGAACCTAGTAACGATTATTCCAGCAAAAAAATAGGATTACCTTTAATTTTTATTACCAAACCTTTGCAATAATTCCTCACGGGATAATTGCAACAGCATAGGGGTAAATTCCTCTGGCGATAATGCCAATATTTCTGGGATTACTGCCGATAATTCCTCATCTAACATTCCAAAGCGCACTCGCAACAAGTTTTCCACAATTAGACGTTCTCCCTGCTGAATACCTTGCTGAATACCCTGCTGAACGCCTTCTTGGATAGCTTGTTCTCGGTCTTGTTCGTAAAGAGGTGCTAATCTCATAATTAACTCCGTATCTTCTTCATTTGGAATGTCATTAATTTGCAAGTTTTTCCGTAAGTTATACAGCAGCTTGATGGCGTTAGAACGTAAGGGATTATCTGCTGATAGCGCGACTACTTCATCAATTGCCTGTTTTTGGACATTTCTTTTACCCAGAAGTCTTAGCCAGAGAGTTTCTGGAGTACGGGGTAATTGGTGAATTACTACAATGCCAGTTCTGAGATACTCTGGCATTAAGTAAACTCCAGGCAACCAATTTTTGTTTATTATAGCGCCAAAACCCGATAAGATGGTATCCGATTCTGTGGGGGTGAGTATCCATAATCTGGGTAAAGCAAATTCTGGGATGTTGCTATTATTTCGATTGGATTCTCGTTGTAATTCGCCACGAATTTCTAATAACTTAAGCAAGCAATCGCAAATTTCATTAGCTGTAGCAGGATTGCGAAATGGCTCAAAAATAGAAGGCATGGCAGCCAAACGACCTAATAATCCTAAACTTTCCGAAACTGTGGTTGATGGAGGTGTATTAGGTGCGAACCAAACATCGATTTGTCGTACTTCACCAGAGACGCGACGAGGTGCTTGCACTTCCCCATAAGGTGATAGCAACTGTTCTAAATAATCTTTCGCAAATTGATCGTGAATAAATCGAGTCATATCATGTCAGGTTGTATAATCACTTTTTGTAGTGAGGACTTTAGTCCTCACTACAAACTAGTTTGATTATGGGTAATTTTGACAAACTTGAAGTGAATCTATATTAAACCAATTCACATCACCAAAAAACTACATCTACATCTACATCTGTGTTTATCTGTGTGCATCTGTGGATATCTGTGGTAAAAAAATCCCAAACCTCAATGCTGCCACATCAAAAAATTAAATTGTTCCTCATCAACTCGACCGGATTTATAAAGTGTTTCGGCAATTTCCGTAATGGTTAAAACAGAATGTCCTCGATAACCATGTTCTTTCAATTTATCCTTCACCCCTTGTTCGTGGTCGATCAATACCACAATATCTTCTACATTCAAACCAGCAAATTTCAATTTGCCTGCACCTTCGATCGCACTTTTTCCACTAATCAGAATATCATCCACTACTACAACAGTTTCCCCTGGTTGAAAACTACCCTCAATTACCCTTTGCGTACCGTGTGCTTTTACCTCTTTGCGGGGAAATACCATCGGACGTTGCAAACGCAAAGATAACCCGGTGGCGGTTGGTAAAGAACCATAAGGAATTCCCGCAATGCGATCGAATTCTAATTGTTTGAGGATTTCCGAATAAGCAGTTAAAACTTGGTGGAAAGTACGTGGTTGAGAAATGATTTTTCGCAAATCAATATAATAAGGAAAAATCGCCCCAGAAGCTTGTTTGTGTTCGCCAAAAATAATGCAACCGATATCATAAAGTTGCAAAATCAAATCTTGATGGGGTTGAGATTGAGATGGTAAAATATCGGGAAACGAGACATCGCAAGTGGGATTTCCCTGCACGATTCGCAATCTTTCTTGATTGACAGTATCTCTTAATTGACGAACAGTTTCACCGATATTGCTTCTTGGTTCTTCTATAATACTGGGAGGTACGGGGAGTAAAAGACCTTCTCCCTGCTTATCTAAACCTGCGGCTAAAATAGCGGCTAAATCGTGATTTTCGGCGGCATCTTCTTGTAATAAAATCAAACGTTCTGGTGCAGCTGCCCGAATACGAGCTAAAATTTCCGGAGTAGCACCGACTTTCAATCCCAATTGTTCGGGAGTTCCCCAGTTTTTCGCTTCATTAACTAGATGTAGGTAAAAAGGTTGACTCGGTAGCGGATATTCTTGCAAAACTGAGGCGCTGGGATTGGCATTGGCGCAGAGTACGAACACTGCTTTATCCGGGTAAACTAAAAATGGCGCGACGTGATCTAGTCCGGCGTTGGTACTGACGGTAATGGCATCGACGCCCCATTGCTCGAAGGCAGTTCTGGCAAATACCGTACTGGTATGAATATCGCTGTGTTTGGCATCTAAAATAATCGGGATGTGTTGGGGAATGCGCTGCAATGTTTGCTGGAGCAGTTCGAGTCCCGGTGCGCCTAATGCTTGGTAGAATCCCAGAATGGGTTTATAAGCGCAAACGTAATCTGCGGTTTGAGCGATGACGGTTTCTAACCATTCCCATAGATGGGCTAAGATGCGATCGCTATCTTCATCTTCCCCAAATACGATCTCGTCTAAATCGGGGTCAAGCCCTACGTACAGCAAGCTTTGATTCCGCTCGATCGCATAAAGCAATTTATCAAAAAACTGCATCTGATTCTACCTTCCTCTGGTGTGATGTTATAGAGTCTTTTAACACATCACTATCGATCGAAACGGATTTGGCGTCGCAACTCCCAAATAGCAATTTCTGCCCCATATCTCATATATGAAGATTTGTAAAAACTATTGACGAGCTTTTGTGAGGGTTATTTAATGTATTCAGAGGCTAAAAGAGTATTCCGGAAGCCCAAACTACTTTCACAAACAAGAGAAACTCACATGGCTAACACCAACTTTGGCAAAATGTTCAAAAAAACTTACTTACTCGGTATCCTGACTGCTGGCACGTTGGGGCTGCTTTCCTTTGCGGCAGAAGCTACTCCTCGTCCCTGCTGTGGAAACAATGCTGGTGGGGATAACGCTGTGATTCAAACCAGTCAGCAACAGGCAACCGTCACGGGTAAGAATAATGCCATTGAGCAAAATGCCACTCAATCAGTTCGTACTAATCCCACAGTTCGTCCAGCCGCCAGAACCGCTCAAAAGAAACCCGCGCAAACTCGCACTCGCGCCCGCCGGACTGTTCATCGTCCCGCCGCGACTCCTTGCAAAACCGTTACCAATGCCAAACACTAGCACTTAATTACAGAGGATTACAGAGGAAAGTGGTGGATGTAGGGAAGTCAAGTCAGATGCTAGGGAAACCAGGGTAAACGCATTTAATTAATGAACGCAGAATCACCACAGTTTACAGTAACTATTCTCAATTATTTAGAAATAATTGAGAATAGTTTTTCCATATATTTCTCTAACTCAAGTTACTAGTTATAAATATTGAGGAAGGTAGGGGCTAGAGGAAAAAGGGACTAGGCTAAAATAGTAAATGTGGCAGGTTGATACTTAGGTAGAAATAAGAGGCACTTATTGATAGGACGATAGCAGAAAAATAAAAAGCACAACGAGCAGAGCAGTATTGCAATAGAAACAAGTTCGTAGTGAGGACTTTAGTCCTCAGATAGGAGAAAGGACTGAAGTCCTTACTACAAACAATATTATTCATCTCGACTTTCGGGAATGTAAGGAACTCCCAAGGCAGCAGGAGGGGCGGATTTTCCTGCCAAACCTATCAAAGCTAACAAAGCAATTACATAAGGCAACATTACCAAAAATTGATAGGGAATATTCAAATTAAATGCTTGAATTCGTAACTGCAAAGCTTCGGTTGCCCCAAATAACAAGCAAGCAAAAGTAGTGCTGATGGGATGCCATTTACCAAAAATCAAAGCAGCTAAAGCAATAAATCCTTTCCCCGCACTCATGCCTTCTACGAAAAATTTGACATGAATTAAAGTTAGATAAGCGCCTCCCAAACCTGCCAAACATCCACTAATCGTTACTGCTACATAGCGCACCAAAGTAACGGAAACTCCGGCTGTATCGGCAGCGCGAGGATATTCTCCGACAGCCCTTAAAGATAATCCTAAACTGGTATGAAATAATAGATATGTGGTAATCGGAATTAATAAGAATAAGATGTAAATTAGGAAATCTTGATTAAATAATACAGAACCGAGAATCGGGATATCTTTTAATCCGAAAATTGGCATAGATTGCAGGCTTGGTAACTGTTGTGCTTGACTACTATTAAACAGTATACGCGCCCAAAATGAAGTCAATCCAGCAGCAGTGAGATTAATCGCCAGTCCCGATACTAATTGATCGACTCGCAGGGTAACGCAAAGATATGCGTGCAGTAAACCAACTATTCCACCTAGTATGATTGCGAATAGGATTCCTAACCAAGCATTACCTGTAAAAAATGCTCCGACAGCACTAGCAAATGCACCGGATAGCAACATTCCTTCTAAGGCAATATTGAGAACGCCTGAACGTTCGGAAAAAAGACCTCCTAAAGCGGCAAAAGCTAAGGGAACTGATAGGCGAAGGCTGGCTATTAAGTAATCAATGAAAAAATTAAGGTTATCCATTATTTTCGTTCTTAGTAAGGACTTCAGTCCTTTTTTTTACCACAGATGTCCACAGATAAACACAGATGAACACAGATGTAATTTTACTATTTTGATAGGGAATAGATAGGTTTGATTTCCAATTGTGATTTGATTGATTAATTCAATCGAATACTAAGCTTTTTTCTGTGATAACTCAATATCATTATCTGTGTTCATCTGCGGTTAAACATATTAAGTTAACTTTTCATTTTAAACTTACGTTCAATGGCAAAACTAATGGCAATAAATAACACGGTTAATCCTTGAATTGCATAAACTACTGTTAAGGGAACACCTGCACTGCGTTGCATGACGTTTGCGCCACTGCGTAAAGCACCGAAAAATAGGGATGTGGCAATTACTCCAGCTATGTTACCGCGACTGAGAAATGCGATCGCAATTGCATCATATCCATATCCCGGCGAAAATTGGTCAAATAACCGATATTTTAAACCCATTACCTCACAAGCGCCAGCTAATCCCGCTAATCCTCCCGCCAACGCCATTACAAGCATAATCGTGCGTTTTACCGACATTCCGGCGTAGCGTGCTGCCACTGGGTTGAGTCCCACCGCTTCGATTTGATATCCTAAAGGCGATCGCGCTAACACTACCCAAAGAATCGCCGCCACCATTAACCCCACGAAAATACCAGCATGAGCTTGGGTTTTTGCTAGTATAATCGGTAACTTGACAGATTCAGCAATTAACGGAGAATACGCGCTAGGCGCACCCGGTTCGATCAACGGCGCGTTCACTAGATAACTCACCAGATTAATTGCAATATAATTGAGCAATAAGGTAGTAATGACTTCATTTACACCTCGTACCGCTTTCAGATAACCGGGTATCCCGCCCCAAATTGCGCCAAACAAAAAACCTCCCAGCAGTGCTAAAGGTACGTGAATTAACGCTGGTAAAGGTTGCAAATATAACCCAATTAAAGTACTGCCCAGTCCCCCTAAGTAAATTTGTCCTTCCGCCCCAATATTAAATTGTCCGGCTTTGAGTGCCGCTAATACCGCCAATCCTGCCAGTAGCAAGGGGGTGGTTTTAGTGATGGTACTGCCAAAACCGTAATAGTCAGCCAGGGATTCGGTGAAGAGAACGGTATAAGCTTTTACCGGATTTGCTCCAGCCAGAGCAATTAAAACAGCGCCGACGAGTAGAGCAGATGCGATCGCGATAATTGGAGATAATAAGCTACTACGCATTTATTAAGGGATGGGGAGATAGGGGGAAATTTTTTACTTAATACTTTATCCTTCATCCTTCAATTAAATGGTTTAGCCAGTCTTACTTCGTTAGTAAATCGAACGCTATTTTCAATTTGCACCAAGTATTTGCGTAACCTTGATAAAGGATGATCTGAAAATAGCTTATCGTATTGTCGATCCTCCGACTTATTACGCATCACCAAATCTTTACGAGTGGGATCGTAAGGATCTTCAAACCATCCTTTAAATGGATCTTGCAGATCGATATTTTGCATAACTTTGCTATAAACGATAGTTTCTCTTAGACCTGTTGTACCGTATTCGGGACAATCCACTTTCATCACGTAACTAAAATCAGCAAAAGGAAAAGTAAGCGAACCTAAGTACCTCATTCCAGTTGGTTTGAGAGGAAATTTAAATATAGTTTCGATCGCCGAAAATTCTTTAATCGATACAACATCAACCGAAATTAAACCACCACCAACCTCGATGATATTTTCTCGATAAAAATTTCGTAATTCTGTTAGTTGGTTCAACTTGAAGGGAATATTTGGCGGAATCGGAAAAAAGTGCAGGGATAAACGATCGCCTTTGTCGTTTTTCCAAATAATCCGATCTGACAAAACTTCCAGAACTTCCCAGTGAGAGACATCAAAATTAACTGATTCGATCGATGGCATAGCCGTTTTCCTTAACAGTTGACTTAAACTAATGTTGAGCAGATATTTACACTTAAAATAAATGCCTTATATTAAAGGAAAATTATTTAACGGTTTTGGAAGTGGCAACTATGAGAGTCAGGGTTTTTGCGATCGCTGCCTTAATCGGTACCATCGGATTAACCATCAGTCCGAGTTTATCTCAAACCGATCTCAACGCACAACTGAATGCACAACTCAAAGAAGCCGTCTGCGCTCAACAATGGAGACGTGCCATTCACATTTTAGATCGGATGAGAGAACGAACACCGCCAATGGAAACCGAACTACTAAACTATCGCAGACAAATGCAGAGGTTAGCTCGTTCTCGCACCAGAATAACCGAAAATTGGCCACCTGAATATTGTACTGCTGTCCCTAGCACTCCCGTCTCCACCACTCAACCAACTCCTACTCCTACCGCCACACCAGTAGCAACCGCCACGCCAGCAACCGCAGAAACCCCATCTGCAATTAGAGGAATGGTAGCCGTTAGTCAAATTAACGCGCCATTTCGCAGTAGAAGAGTCCGAGGGACGATCGTAAATAATACCAACAATCCGGTGACTCAAGTAAAAGTTAATTATAGTATCGTGCGAACAACCGATCCCGATGGACAACCAATTCCCGAACAAGTTTTAGAAACAGGATCGACAGCAATTTCAGGTACAATTCCCCCCGGAGGACAAGCTAATTTTGAGACTTTAGTAAATCAACAAATTAGAGGTAATCCTAAAGTAGTTTCAGTAGAATGGAAAAACACGCTTGATGGTTCTGAAGGAGCAAATCCTCCCAGAAGACGCAACAATAACAATCAGCCAGTTTCCCGACTTTAAATCAAAAGTTAATCTAACAGAGGACTTACCCATCAATTGCCTAAAAAAATCACTTCCTTATCTGCGTTAATCTGCGTTAATCCGTCTTTATCTGCGGTAAAAATTAACCATTGATTCCCACACTCAATATTTCCCATTCCTCTTACACATTGGCTTTACCGCCTGTCATCAAATAACCGATTTGTTCGACAGTAGCAGTGCTAGCATCCAGAATTTCGACAAATTTTCCCTCGTACATAATAGCAATGCGATCGCTCATCTGCATCACCTCGTCCAACTCAGTGGAAATAAACAAAATTGCCGCACCTCTTTCCCTTTCAACTAACAACCTTTGCTGCACGTATTCCGTTGCACCCACATCTAAACCTCTGGTTGGTTGCATCGCCACAATTAAAGCTGGATTACCGGAAAGTTCTCTTGCTAACACAACTTTTTGTTGATTCCCGCCAGATAATTTGCTAACTTTAATATCAGGGTTTTCAGTCCGAATATCAAAACTTTCCATAGCTTCAATGGTATGGCGATTAATTATCTCATATTGCAATAACCAGCGACGACAAAATGGCAAAAACTTAAATGCTTTGAGTATTAAATTTTTGGCAATGCTAAACCCCATCACCAAACCCATTTTCTGTCTATCTTCTGGAATATAAGCAAGCTTTTTCTGTTTGTTTTCGTTAGTATAATGATTGTGTATGCTACCGCTTGCGATGGGATGTAAATTTGCGATCGTATCTGCCAACTCCCGTTGTCCGTTACCATCCACCCCAGCAATTCCTAAAATTTCCCCTTCTCGGATCTCAAAAGACACATCTTTTACTACCGCTAAATTTCGCGCATCTCTTACTTGTAGATTTTTCACTTCTAACACAACATCACCGCATTCAACAGCAGGCTTTTCTAATTGAAAAAATACTTCTCTTCCCACCATCAAGCTTGCCAATTCTCGCGCATTAGTCTCCGATCTTTCCTTCGTTACCACCACTTGTCCTCGTCGCAATATGGTAACAGTATCGCAGAGATTCATCACCTCTTCTAACTTGTGACTGATAAAAATAATCGTTTGTCCATTTCGAGCAAGTTGGCGTAGAATAGAAAACAAAATATCTACTTCTGGCGGAGTTAAAACTGCTGTCGGTTCATCCAAAATCAACAATTTTGCTTGGCGATAAAGAGCTTTTAAAATCTCTACTCTTTGTTGTACCCCAACAGGTAAATCTCCTACTTTTCTGAACGGATCGATATCCAGATTGTAGGAATGAGCCATTTCAGATATTTTCCAACTCGCCGCTTTTAAATCCAACCGCCAATCCCACTCAGTTCCCAAAATAATATTTTCCGTTACCGACAATTGTGGAATCAACATAAAATGTTGATGAATCATGCCAATTCCACACTGAATAGCCGCACTAGCTGAGGAAATTTTTACAGGCTTATCTTCAATGAAAATTTGACCTTTATCTGGTTGATAAAGTCCACAAAGAATATTCATTAAAGTAGTTTTTCCGGCTCCGTTTTCTCCTAAAATGGCATGGATCGAGCCGCGACTGATGCTTAGGCTGATATTGTCATTAGCAATAAAATTACCAAAGCGTTTTGTAATACCTTCAAGACGTAAGTAAGCCATGCGATTTTATATTTTAGGATTGTAAGTTGGTTTTCGTGCTTAAACTCAACCTACTAACCATTACCCAATTTCAAACATCGAGTGTATTGTCCATTTTCTTGGCAAGATTCAAACATAATTTTTTTGGCTAAAATTGATTCTTTAGTCTGGATTGCTTTCTGCTCTACATCCTTTGACACCATCGCGCCGAATTTGCCAAAATAAAGAATATCAGGCTGCTCGAAACCAAGCGTATAAATTTTTCCTTCCAGATTTCCTTTATTTGCTAACTCGGCGAGATAAGCAATTGCTAAATCGATCCGCTTTACCGCACTCGTTAACACTGCCTTCGGTGCTAAATCTAGCTGATCTGTAGTATTTCCAAAAGCATAAATTCCTTTTTCCGCCGCAGTTTGCAACACCGCCGGAGAAGCATTATCCAACCATTGATAAATTACATCTACCCCAGAAGAAATCAACGCCAAAGTTGCTTCTTTCGCCTTAGCTGCATCATTCCAATCCCCGGTGTAACTGGGAACGATTTGAATATTGGGTTTAACAGACTTAGCGCCTAACTGAAATCCTCGCAATTCTTCATTGGTTGCTTGAAAAGATTGCGCTGCCAAATAAGCCATTTTATTTGATTTTGTCATAGCAGCACCGATGATTCCGCAAATATAGCTAGCTTGCAAGTGATCTATCCGCAAAGAAGCCATATTTTTGCCGCTTACCGTACCATTGACACCCACGAAGTAAGTATCGGGAAAAAACTGCGGTGCTACCTGACGAATAGCCGCATCAAATTGTCCTCCGTGAGCGTATATTAGGTTATAACCCCGCCGCGCAAAATCGGAAAGTACTTCTACTTGATCTGCTTGCGCTACATTTTCAACATAAGCTGTTTCCACTCCCAGCTTTTTTTCGATCGCTTTTACGCCTTCATATCCTACCTGGTTCCAAGCTTTATCGGTGATAATTCCGGGTAACGCAACCGCCACTTTCAACTTTTTGGCATCTGATGACGATGGCGTAGTGCTTGGCGTGTTCGATGTCGAAGTAGAATTGCTAGCACAAGCTTTCAGCAGCAGACTGGTAGCAAAAGCCGCTGAACCGTAAATTAGAAATTGACGCCGATGATGGAGAACCGACATAGAGTTTTTAATTTGAGCTTATTTAACAGCTATTGTGTTAAAAAAAGTATAAGTAAATGTTGGTTTTGTAGCAAACCGTATTAGCCGATACAGTTAAATTAGAGTTACCTTTGCAAGCAGATGAGTCAATCAATTTTACTCAAACAACTAGAGGCTAAACTGATTACCCCTGAAAGCTTTAACTTATACGGACAGGTGATTTTCCCAAGTCAAGATGGTAAAACTTACGATGCAGAGGATGCTCGGTTAAATCTGCAAAATGGCATTCCTCGCTTTTATATTATGCGACTGCATATGAAAGGACGTAAGTTTCACAAAATCACTCGTCACGTTCGATGTACTCAATGTCTCGGTTCTTTGGCGGGAAAAGATTGGCTGATGGTGGTAGCCCCTCCGAATCATCATATCGATCGACCAGCTTTAGAAAAAATGGCAGCTTTTCGCATTCCCGGTAATTGTTTTATTAAATTAGAAGTAGGAACTTGGCACGCTGGGCCATATTTTGATGATGATTTTGTTGATTTTTATAATTTGGAATTAAGCGATACTAATGTGGCGGATCATTTTACTTACAATTTTTTAGAACGCGATCGTATGGAATTCGAGATTATTTAACTGAATTATCAATAAAAAAATGAAGTCAGAAAATTATCTCATTTAAAATTAGAGCCAAAAATTTCTTACCATCAAGCGCGATCGCACTTTAGCAAAAATATGCCCAATGCGATCGCCTACTCCCTTATTTGCGCTCGGACTTGCTCGGCTCTATTTCAGTTTCTAGTTCGCGATTACTACGTTTGGAAAATCCCCACAAGAATATCAAGGCAATTGTAGAAATCATTAACCACTCTGGCGGCACTAAATCTGGGTTAATTGCTCTTAAGAGCAAACGCACTCCTACTAGCCCAACCGTGATGTAGCCCGCATCTCCCAAGTGAACGAATTCGTCGAGCCAACGGATGAATAATCCGGCCATGAAACGAAGCGTAATAATTCCGATGGTTGCCCCAGTCAAAACTAGCCAAGTTTCTTTAGAAACCGCGATCGCAGTGGTTACGCTATCTAAAGAAAATGCCAAATCCGTAAATGCAATCATTGGAATAGCGTGCCATAAAGAAGCAAAGCGAGGCCCGTGGTGGTGATGTGCATCATCCTCATTAGAGGCAAAATATTGAAACGTCAACCAAAGTAAATAAGCAGCACCTAAAACCTCAAATTGCCAGAATTTAGTTACCCAAGTTGCCGTTAAAATTAGACTCATCCGCAGCACGTAAGCCACTAATAATCCCAAGTTAAGTGCTTTGCGCTGTAGATTGCTATCTTCAAGACCTTGGGAAATCGCAGCAAGGGCAATCGCGTTATCGGCTGATAAAACTGCTTCTAAAGCTACTAAAATTCCCAGCAGCAGCAGCGCTTCTATTCCCTGATTATACGGAGAGTTAACTATTTGGTCGAGCATTAAGGATTTTTTGAATCTGAGAGTTATTTAACAAAAGCAACCAGGCAAAGATTTTTATTTAGTAAGCCTAGCTTATGTTTATTAATTTTAAACATGAACTTCTATTGTACCTTAAAGAGAACCATAAATAAAAGTAAAGTATGACTAGGGTCAACGCGGGCGATCGGTAAGCCGAGATCGGCCAATTTGCTACCTCCGAACAAATTCTCCAGGTCTGGGGGTGTGTTTTAGTTTTGTTGCAACTTGTTACAAAGTATTCCTTCCAGAGGCTTTTTAGCCGAAATTGGTGAACGAACTATCCATGTATCCGTACATCAGGAGGTAAACAAACCATGTCTTTATCCGATACCCAAGTTTTCGTAGCTCTTGTCGTAGCGCTAATTCCCGGTATTCTGGCTTTCCGTCTGGCTACCGAACTTTATAAATAAACAAACTGATTGGCTGTTTAAGGCCGATCGCTTCCTTTAACCTACTGACGGGGGTGCGCTCACCAGCCACCCCTTTTTTGCAAAAATTAGCTATTTCCTTAATCAAGTACAAAATTTCCAGGCGATCGATACGGATGGGTGTAGATAATCTGGTAGTAAGAGCGTTCAACTGCTAGTATGGACGCTGCTGCCGGCTGACGGTCGTCCAGCTGAGCGGGATACTTTATATTGCTCATGAGGGAGTTGTACCATTTCAGGTAAAGCTTTTGCGTGAAGCGCTAATTCCCGTCAACGACTTAGCTTCGGTTGTACTTTAGGACGAAAAGCTTTTCAGAACCATGAACGCCATTCAACCCTTAAGACCGCCCTTAGAACCTGCACTGAAACCCGTTCCCTCTCGTCGAGTTGCTCGCACTCATCATCGAGTTAAGCGAAATCAGTCAGCTACCATCATTACTATAGAAACAACTGCCAAGTTGGTAGTGAATATTCTTTTATCAACAGCAGCGATTGGTGCTTTAGTGCAGTTATTGCCTTATCATAAATCAGTGCAGGTAAAATTGCAGGAAATCCAAACCGAAGTAACCCAAACAGAACAACGAGTCGATCGCTTGCAAAAAGACTTCAGCCGCTCCTTCGATCCCCAGCAAGCGAAAGAGGTGATGCAAGAACAGAGCCATCGAGTCGATCCGAGCAGGCGTCAAGTGGTTTTATTAGATAAGAATACGAACGAACCCGATCGAGCAGATCGGTCAGCTTCATTACCTTAAAGCATAAGTTAATTAATCTAGGATAGGACTGAGTAAATCGTTTAACCAGTTTTCTACTTGCTGACGCCGACGCCCATCTGATAACTCATCTAGGGCGCGTCGGTAGTCAGCCACTGCATAATTCCAGTCCCCCATCAAATGATAGGTACGACCCCGTTGGGCTAAAATATAGCCTTTTAGCTGACCCAAGCGTAAAGCAAAATCGAAATTGTCAATTGCTCGATCGTATAACTGCAAATCTCGATAAGTTATTCCTTGGTTAATCCAAGCTCTAACGTGCAGCGGATTGAGATCGATCGCCTTATCATAGTCAGCTAAAGCTTCTTCTAATCGTCCTCGCGCGGCGTAGTAATTAGCCCGGTTATTGTAAGCACCAGCCAAATAGGGATTCAGTTGGATGGCTTTGTTATAATCCGCGATCGCCTTAGTCAATTGACCGCTCTGAAAATAAATCAGCCCTCGATTGTTATAATCGTTGGCATCGCTGGGGTGGCGATCGATCAGACAGTTGAAAATCTCGATCGCTTGAGCGTAATTACTTTGTTGCACTTTCTCACGAGCCAGTAGGCGTAAGCTGGTAGAATCTCCCTCGATCTGGGTAGACTCTAAACTAGAAACCACTTGCAGCTTCCGCCCCGGACGCCTTTGAAAATGCTGCTGATTTGAATCAGGCTCTTCTGATTCTGGGACAACAGTAGAGTGACACCGATGATTAGAAAAATCGTGATTATTTAAAAAAGAGCTAGCTTTCATGCGACCTTACCATCCTTAATGGTACGTTTGGCTCCTCACCATCACTTTATGAATTTCCCGCCAAAATACGATCTGTCTGTTGTGTCACTTGCTCATGTGTCTTTAGTAAGATAAATCGCAATGGCAGCCTATGTGTTAAAGGAAAGACAACATCGGTGGTCAGTTGTGAATTCGTCTACTAAGTAAAAACTACAGGTTTATTTAAGAACATTCCTGAAAGAGTCCTGACGCCATCTCCCCCCACGGCAATTTCTATCGCTACTTAACTCTATTTATCCGGAAAGTCCTAGATACCCAATTGAGCGGTAAAATCCAACCATATAGAGATTTATCCATCCTTCGTTCGGGTTAAATAAGAAATTCTCATGACAACCGCCCTCCTGTCTCCCAATGCTAATGATGTATCCCCAGATGACTATTTAGTACTAGGTTTAGCCGCCTGCTTTGTCAAAGAAGAAGGACAAGTACATCAAGTCCTCATCGTTGAACCGATCCCCTCAGCAGCTTTAGAAGCTCTCGTCAAAGGTATTCCCACTTCCTACCAAATGGCTTATGCTACCACTTTGGGAACCGTGCTATCAGGGGATACTCCCCAAAAACCAGCTGATTTTCCACCAGAAACTCAATTCTGCGATGATTTTCCAGAAAGAGCGATCGCAGCCGTCCGCACTTACAAGCGCCGTCGGGAAGCTCAATCTTTTATTCCCTTGGGAACAACGCGCCGAGACTTCAATTTTTCTACAGAACGAAAACGAGTACTTAATTCGCAACGCATCGTCAGAACGGAGGACAATGTGAAGCAGCACGAATATACCCATAAGGTTCTCTGATATATTTTCCAATTTAAGAGGTACGCTCAGGTCCTGTTGAGAATCGTGCAAGATCTGAGTATGGGGAAATCGGAAGAAACTGTGAGGAAAAGAAAATTCTTTAGTTCGGACTTTCTCTTTTAGACTTCTTTTTTTCCTGTTTCACCGATGACCAACCTTGCTTTACAAATTGAAACAGTGGGAAACCAAATGTTGAAACTATATGGCAGCGCCCGCAGTCGGGCTACGATCGTACAGTGGTACTTAGAAGAATTGGGTATTCCCTTTGAATTTGTCATGTTGGATATGCAAAATGGGGAACACCGACAACCCGAATATTTAGGTATTAATCCGATGGGAAAAGTCCCTAGTATAGTGGATGGGGATTTAAAACTTTGGGAATCCGGCGCAATTCTGCTTTATTTGGCTGAAAAATATGGAAATGTAGGAACACAACCAGAGCAAAAGGCTATCCTAGCTCAGTGGGTGTTGTTTGCTAATTCAACATTAGTAAATGGAGTGTTTCAAGAAGCAAATCGCGATCGCGAAATGCCTCGTTTGTTCCCGCCATTAAATCAAATTTTCGAGCAGCAACCTTATTTGCTAGGAGAAGAATTCAGCGTAGCAGATGTAGCAGTTGGCTCGGTTTTAGCTTACATTCCCATGATGCTGAAGTTGGATTTGAGCGATTATCCGGCTATTTTGGATTACATGAAGCGATTGTCTGAACGTCCGGCTTTTCAAAAAGCTTTTGGCGGCAGAAGTTAAGTTAAAGCTAGAAAATGTTTGGATGATTTTATAACCAAAAGGCTTCTTGTATTTCAAGAAGTCTTTTGTTTGATTATTATGCAGATAATTAGAGAATAAGGAAATAAGTTTTTAGGGGGATAGGTATAGTTGATGAAGTTTGATTAATTTGGCAGTTAGAAGTTATAATAGTATGAATAGTTAGCCACATTAAATTATATGGATGCCCAATCTTTGCTTGATAAAAACGAGACTTTGAATAAGTGTAATTATTCGGTATTAATTGAAGAGAAAGCAGGTTTTTATTGTGCAACAGTGTGGGGTTTACCTGATTGTAAAGCTACAGGTACTACCCGCGAAGAAGCACTAACAAATGTACGTCAATTTTTAATAGCACGTTTAGAAAAAGCGGAAATAGTTTCTTTAGAAATTGAAGTACCGCCACTAGAACATCCTTGGATGAAGTTCGCTGGTATATTCAAAGACGATCCCGACTTTGATGAAGTATTAGCAGATATTGAAGCCTATCGCCAAGAACGGGATGCAGAAATGGAAGCTTATTACGAGCAATTGGATGCAGAGGATATAGAAAAGTGAGTCTATGGATACTTGATACGGATTGCGTTTCGCTTTTTCAACAGGGACATCCATTAATAATTAAGCGTGTTAGTGCAGTTAGCCCTCAAGAAATCACTGTAACAATTATTACGTTTGAAGAACAAATGTATGGGCGCCTGAATCAAATCAGAAGGGCTAATTCAAGAGATGCTTTAATTTCAATACAGCTATAATATTCTGGCTAGTCTGACCGACAAATTTGCTCTCCAATTGTGCAAAGTTTATCCGTAAAAGCTTTTTCCCTAAAGCGTGAGCAATTCCCTCAGCGCATCGAGTTTTGCCTGTACCTGGTGGGCCAAACAAGTTGATTGATATTGCTGGTGACGTATTACCTAAAACAGAAGCTAGACCCCATTTTTTGTAGATCAGGTCATGCTTTCTAATGAGATTTAAAGTCTCTTCTAAATTAATTCTTGTTTGATTAGGCAAAATCACTTTGTCTAATGACCAACGGGCTTCCTCAATTGGATATTCAATATCAGGCTGTTCTTCTGAAAAAGCTTGCTGTTGAACTTGCTCGCGTCCTGTAGTTTTCTCAGCTTCGACATTTGAAGGAATTGCAAACTGAAGAATAACTTTGGGTGTAGGTGCGCCTGCTCTTTCCTTGTACTTTTCAACAATCTCGAAAACAGGATCTACCAGTTTGTCAAAAATGTGTGTTACAATTTGTTGCTCTGGACGTGCAACTCCTTCATTGAAAGTAGCTGGTAGTCCTTGTGCTGTCAAAAACAGGACTTTTTCTTTACTGCCAAAGCGACCTGGAATTTTTCTTTGCCAGTATTTATCGATGTACTTTTCAGCCACTAATGTCTCCAAAATTTAGTTTGATTCATTAAACCTAACTTTGACCAGAATAGTGTGACACAACTCCTTTCGTAAGGATAAGTGAGTTATTGGTATTTAATTTGTCCATGTAACTTCAAAACCTTGACCTTGATCGAGATATTTTTTAGTTTCGTATTCGGCGCTACTATATGATATTGTTTCTTTGCCTAATTTAGCTTCATTTCCGTTTATATCTTCAGCCCAAACTACGACTTTAACAAGTTGCGATCCAGACTTTATTACCTCGTCTGCTAGAGGTTCAATTATTGCGGTAATCTTGTCAATTTTGGAATCAAGTTTGCCTTTTTTTATTTTTTTTGCGAGTTTTTCCTCCGTAATTTCTTCAACGCATTGGTTAAGACCGCGCCAAACCTTAATTAGAGCAACGGTCAATTTTACCGCTACAGCCGCAACAACTAAGCCCACAGCCCATTTGACTATAAGTGCTGTTGATATTGATATAGGTTCCATTGCTGATCCTCCTTATTTTGTGTTGTTTGGAGCCAGGAAAACATCGGGAGCTTTAAGTTATGCCTCTCTCTTTCTTGACTCGCCCTAATGTATGCTTTTTACTGATGTTAAGCTTGCTCTTATTAGCTAACTACTGATAAAAACCAGGAATTACGCTAGGATTACATCAGGAATTTTTTTATACTCCCCAGCTATGGCATTTACTGACGAACAATTTGCTGAAGCAGCAAATCACTGGGACTTGGAAACACTTTATAGCGATCTAGCATCCATAAAAGGAAAGCGTCTCACCCCCATCGAGAAGTTACATTTACGGGGGTTGCTTTGTGGTTATAGCCCCTCTGAAATAGCCGAAAAGTTAGGCAAGACTGTCAAGGGAGTAGAAACTGATCTGAGTGCCAGTATTTATAGATACGTTAAAAATTTGCTGGACAAATGTAATGAAAAGATAGAAAACTGGAGAAATATTGCAGAATGGCTTGAAGATGCGGGTTATAAAAGTCGTTCTTCTGCTAAAATGCCTGTCAGTAGCTTGTTGCCAGAAAACAGTGTTGTTAATATAACTAATATAAATATTGAACAAAATCAATTAGTCATTGTTATTAATCTGAGAATACCAACTTCACAAGCTTCAGATCTGCCAATACAAGACCTCGACTTCAGAAACGGCACTGCTAATTAGTTTTTTGATTCAATTCAAATGTGCATAAGGTGAAGTGTGGCTTTTGTTTGATCGCACCATCTCCCCAATCCTTTAATCAAAATGCGATCGCACTAATCCTCAAAACTACTAAAATATATATACAGCAACAAACTTATCGATTATGACCTAATATTTTGCAAATTGTCAAAGAGTAAATAAATAAAATAGCCAGCCAAACCTAAACCCAGTTTCTGGTTCGCTGTTATCATTAAATAAACACTGTGCTAAAAATGTCTAATAACTAAATCTGGACTTAATATTATGTCTCCCACACTAACAAACAAAGTACGATGGACAACCGCAGACTTGGAATTATTCCCAGACAACGGCAAACGTTATGAAATTATTGATGGAGAATTATTTGTGACTAAAGCGCCTGACTGGAAACATCAAAATGTTGCTGACAACGTTTGCACCGAGTTAAAAATTTGGTCTAGACAATCAGGTTTAGGAGATGCGGCAACAACTCCGGGAATTATTTTCACAGATGCGGATAATGTAATTCCCGATGTAGTTTGGGCGAGCAACGAACGTTTAGCAGAAATATTAGATGAGGCAGGACATTTAACGGGTGTGCCAGAATTAATCATAGAAGTATTATCTCCCGGAGAAACACAGGAAAGAAGAGATCGGGAATTAAAATTAAAACTCTATTCCTCTCAAGGAGTTCGAGAATATTGGATTTTTGACCGCATACAAATCAAAATAGAAATTTATCGCCGAGAAAATGGAGTTTTAAAACTAGCTGTTACTTTATATAGAGAAGATAATTTAACCAGTCCACTTTTACCTGGCTTTAGTTGTCCTGTTGAGCGGTTATTTAGCAGCGTGATTCAAGGTATTTAGTACGATCGCCTAAAATAAAAAATAACACAACCTATTAAATAACCATTATGACTCAATTAACAAACACAACCGCTCAATTCACGCCCACCGATCATAAATACGTACATCTTGATGCCAACAATGTACCTATTATTGTCAGTAGCACAATGAAGGTAGTCGAATTAATCACCTCTGTTTATGCTTATGGTTGGAGTCCTGAAGAACTGCACTTTCAATATCCTCATTTAACTATGAGTCAAATACATTCTGCCTTAGCTTATTACTGGGAACATAAAGCCGAAATTGATGCAGATATGGAACGACGCTTCGAGTATGCAGAACGTTTACGCAAAGAAGCAGGTGAATCTCCAATATCTAAAAGACTTCGGGCGCAAGGATTGATCAAATGAGTTTAGCCTTGTACATGGATGAAAACGTGCATCGAGCAATAACAACTGGATTGCAACAGAGGAGTATAGATGTTCTAACAGTTCAAGAAGACGGACTTAGGAGTTTTCCCGATCCCACTATCCTAGATCGAGCAACTGAGCTTCAGCGTGTCTTGTTTACACAAGATGAGGATTTTTTAGCAGAAGCTAATCGCCGTCAAACAGAAGGAATCTACTTTTCTGGTGTGATTTACGCTCATAAATTGATAGTTTCTATTGGTGAGTGCGTACACGACTTGGAAATAATTGCCAAAGCTTGCGATATTGAAGAATTTGCTAATCGCGTTCAATACCTGCCTTTATGAAAAAACAGGCAAAAAAAGAGGCTACCCCATCTTTAGAGCAGCCAACTTATTTTATTACAAAACGATATATATATCGACTTATCTGAAACCAACTGCTGCTTGCCAAACGAAAGCTAACAGCAAGAAAAATACGGGAATTACTGGTAGAACGTCTACCAGGGGGTCAAACGCTGAATAAGCTTCGGGGAGTTTTGCTAACAAGAGCGCTGCTTCCATGAATTAACCTTCCTCTGCAACACAGTTTTTCATAATCGCCATAGATCTTAACATGACCAAAGGCAAAGACGGATATAAGCCTATGAATGGGATCGAGGGAAATTTTTACTCATCCTTTATCCTTCATCCTTAGCAAGCCATTGAGCAAATTCTGTGGTGAAGCGATCGCATAAAATCGCTTCTCGTATCCTTTGAGTAAAGCGAACTAATTCGGTAATATTGTGAATCGACAGCAAAGTGTAAGCCAGAATTTCCTGGGATTTCACCAAATGGCACAAATAAGCGCGAGAGAAGTTCTGACAGGTATAACAATCGCAACTAGCATCTAGAGGCGTAAAATCTTCTTTAAATTGAGCATTTTTCAGATTCCACCGTTCCCCTCGTACCAAAGCCGTACCATGACGCGCAAAGCGGGTGGGAATCACGCAATCAAACAAATCTACCCCAGATGCGATCGCTTGTGCCATTTCGCGATAAGTACCAACTCCCATCAAATAACGCGGTTTATCAGGCGGTAACAAAGGTGCAGTAGCTTGCACGATCTTTTCAATTAAATCCGGCGGTTCTCCCACACTCACCCCGCCAATCGCATATCCAGGTAAATCTAAACTTGCCAAAGATACTGCTGCTTCCTGACGCAGATCTAAATGAACTCCTCCCTGCACGATCGCAAACAACGCTTGATCTTCCCGTCGATGAGCATTGATACAACGTTCCAGCCAGCGGTAAGTGCGTGCGACAGATGCCGTCATTCTTTCTCGATCGCAAGGGTAAGGCGGACATTCATCAAAAGCCATGATGACATCCGCACCCAAGTCATTTTGAATCTGGATCGATCGTTCTGGGGTTAATTCGATAATTCTGCCATCGCGAGGAGAACGAAACGTCACGCCTTCTTCAGTAATTTTACGCATAGGGCGATCGCTGGAATTACCCCTACCCAAACTGAAAACTTGAAAACCACCAGAATCCGTGAGCATTGGCCCGTGCCAGCCCATAAATCGATGCAAACCGCCAGCTTTAGACACAATATTTTCACCTGGTTGCAAATGTAGGTGAAAAGTATTAGCTAACACCATTTGCGCCCCGGTTTCCTGCAATTGAGCAGGAGTAACGGTTTTCACCGTTGCCAAGGTTCCCACAGGCATAAAACGAGGCGTTTCTACTAACCCATGAGGCGTCGAAAACACTCCAGCGCGTGCTTTCGTATGACTGCAACCAGCCAAACATTGAAATTTAAAGCTAGAACTCACAATTTAAAAATCACAATCTTCATCTATATTAAGATCCCACTTTGCTGAGAGCACTTGATCGACTACTGCTTCGAGATCTGCATCGTTTAAATTGTCACTACCCCCGTCTTGTAGCGGATTTGAGAGAGGAATCAACCGCAAGCGACGATTCTCTTGCACCAAATCAAAATAAGATTCTTGCTGGGGAGAAAGTTGCAATTCCAAGTAATCAAAACTATAGACATTCAGATAAAGGGCATGGTTAGCTACCACAGTTGCCCTACGCGGATCGGCAAACACCTCCAACACGTAACCTTCTGCCTCCCTGTGTAAGTTACCATCCTGAATGTGAAGGTAACGAACGTGACGCAAATCTGTTAAAAGCCTCCGCATATCTAGCTTGTTAACAATGATGCCAGTGTCTATAATGCAAGGGGCAGGCAACTGGGTAGGTAATTGTTCGTGACTCATAAGTAAAAAGCCTCTAGTCTTACTGAGCCTTGATCTTGACAGGGAATGGGTGGATCGGATCGTAGGGTCAAGCCCTACAAACCAACTGAATCCTTGAGAAACAAAGCGCGAAACCCATAAAAAATAATTACCAGCGATCTTACTTAGATTAAAGGTCGATTTATGAGAAAAATCGTCCGACAAAACGAAAGTGTCTGGCAATAGTACTAAACACAAAGCTCTTATGAATGTCTATGGGATTACCACCCTAGACGAGACCATCTTATCCTAGATTTTCTTGGCAACCAATCATTATAATTACCGAATTACTTCCGCTAAACACCCAATGCGTAATATTACTGGTATGACTCAGTGGAAATGGGGGTGAAATATTAAGCTGAGTAGAGAGGGAAGGAGATGGGATAAAAAAAAGTTAACAATTAAAAATTAAAACCGAGAAATCGGCAAATAAGGTAATAATCGACAGTTCTTCCTTTTAAACAAAGTTTGTTTAACTCTGCTATATATAGCGCTCCTATTTAAATAATCAACCCCACCCTAGCCCTCCATTTACCAAGGGGAGGGTTGGGAGGGGTTTAGTCGTTCGCAATTCATTTAGGATCGCTATATGGGGCGATCGACTTGACTTGATTAATTATTTCCTTCCTACTAGAAGATTAATTTAAAATTTAAAATCTAAAATCGATAGACTAGCTACCCGGGTGATGGTGGTATCTTTTCCCGTTATGGGTGATGTTTGATTATGACTGATAAAAGCTGGGTTGAATGGTTGCGTCGATTTTTGCATCAACAAGGCAGTACGCTGGCGGCGGCGATCGCCTTTTATACTTGTTTACCGGTTCCCACCAGTTGGACGCTAGCTTTTTCAGGGATAGCCCGTCTAGCACCGATCGTCGGGTTAGCGATCGGTGGAATCTTAGCACTAATAGATAGTGGTTTGCATTTATTAGGAATGCCCGTACTCACTCAGTCAGCCTTAGTAGTGATCGCGGGAATTGCTCTGACTGGTGGATTGCACCTGGATGGAGTGATGGATACGGCAGATGGCTTGGCAGTGCCAGACCCCCAACGTCGCCTAGAAGTGATGTCGGATAGCGTAACCGGGGCTTTTGGAGCAATGGCGGCGATCGCATTAGTATTGCTCAAAACCGTGGCTCTGGCGGATCTGAATTCTTACCGCTGGTTAGCTTTGATGGCATCTGCGGGTTGGGGACGTTGGGGACAATTAGTGGCAATTATCTGCTATCCCTATCTGAAGCCGAATGGAAAAGGTGCCATTCATAAGAACTCTCAACATTCAGCTACCGATCTGATGCCGGGATTTTTCCTATTGTTGGCATTGAGCGGGTTTTTAATCCTTCAAGATGAAAGTAGCTGGTTGATGGCAGCAGGAATGGTTTTTGGGGGAAGCGCGATCGCTGTTTTAACTGGTGCCTGGTTTAACCATAAATTGGGCGGTCACACCGGGGATACCTACGGCGCTGTCGTAGAGTGGACGGAAGCTTTATTACTCTGTTTGCTTACCGGACTCCAGTAATTAAATCGGTCGCAGGCGGGTTACTTTCAATTTAAATTCTCCACCAGCCGTTTCTCCAAAAGCCCTCACTCGAATAATATAAGTACCTCGATCTTTGATGCGAGTAAATAAAAGGGAGTTGGTGCTACCGTCTGGCCCATCATCATTTTCTGCAACTGTCGTGCCGTTCTTAGCTAAGAGAGTAACGATCGTATCGAAGTTCTCTGAAGTCAGATCGACAGCTACATTATCGTCAGCTGTTAATTCAACTATATAATCTCTGGCAAAACCGCCCTGCCCGGTCGGAATATCATTATCAGAAAGGTTATCTGTAATTTCACCATTAGCAGGTAAAGGGAGCGGATTATACAACTTAGCCTGCGCTCTCACGATCGAGGCACTCATCCCCATCGCTAACAATACGGTAGGAACGAGCAAAATAGGTCTAAACCGAGCAGTAAAAGCTTTAATCATGATGGAATGGTTATAATATCCTTGGAAAAGCGTGAATTTGTCAATTATAGAGTTGATATACCCGAATATATCTACTTTTTCCGGTAGGTTGAGGTAACATTTTACTTAATCTAGTTTACGGAGTAGAAGAAAAAGATTCGGATCTGGGAGTTGCGATCGCAACTATACCAAATACTTTCATTCCATGCTGCCGGAGTACCAAAGCACTAGCACGAGCCGTTGCTCCAGTAGTATAAATGTCATCTAACAATAGAATAGGAGTTTTAGGAATCCTGCGGCGAAAACCTTTTCCTAATGTAAAAGCTGCCGCTAAATTTTCTTCTCGCTCAACCGCCGACATCGAAAATAAAGCTTCCGTTTCTCGCACCCGTTCCAAGCCATGTCGTGCTAAAGATAAACCCGTTACTTGGCAAAAACTCTCTGCCAGCAATTCTGCTTGATTGTAACCTCTTTCCTGTTGTTTTTTGGGATGCAGAGGAATTGGGACTACTGTCAAATCCCCCTTAGAAGCAAAAGAAGATTTTCCCCAAGCATCAGCCAGCCAATACCCCAATACCTGAGCTACCTGAGGTTGATTTTCGTATTTTAAAACAGCTAGCGCTCGCTTCAGCGCTCCGCCATAGATTCCCCACGCAAAAATCGGCAACTCACCCCGCCAGAATTTTTCTGGTTTAGCAATTTGACAGCGGATGAGTTGCCGCTGACAATCAGGACAAAAATCTTTTGCAGTTGAACGCTGGCATAACGGACACTGAGATTCTAAAAATAAATTGAGTAGCCCCTTGAGTTTTTGATTCCAGTTAACCATTTAAAAAATAGCGATGACTATTTCTAATCAATTGTGGCAAGCTAATCAAGACTTAGCCCGAGCCTGTTTAGAACACCCTTTCGTACAGGGTATTGCATCTGGCAAACTTTCCCGATCGCGATTTGCTTATTATGTTGGGCAAGATGCCTTTTTCTTGGGTGCTTTTGCGCGTGCTTACAGTATCGCGGCTGCCAAAGCACCCGATTGGCAAGGATTTGAGATGTTTCACGAGTTAGCTGGAGGGGTGTTGGAAGAGTTAAAACTGCATCGAGGTTATGCAGCGCAATGGGGGGTAGACTTGCTTTGCGTCAAACCCGAACCAGCCACCCGCCGCTATACTGATTTTTTATTAGTAACCGCTTGGGCAGGTGATACTGGGATTACCGCCGCTGCAATGGTTCCATGTATGCGGCTATATGCTTTTTTAGGAAACGAACTTGCATATAACGGAATTCCAGACCATCCTTATGGGGAATGGATTCGCACTTATCGCAACCCGGAGTTTTTGGAACTAGTCGATCGGCTAGAACGATTAGCAGATCGCTATGTCGATCGCGCGGCGACGGTAGAGGAAACATATCGCTATGCCATGCTTTGCGAACGAGACTTTTTCCAAGCAGCCTGGGACTCAGAAAACGAAAACCATCCTGATGCAGGTTGACAAAAATAACTCCCCAGTGCAAAAGCTTAAAAAGCTGACACTACAAAATTTTTCCTGGGAGTTCCCGCTCCTACACTACTTAACCGCCTGCTGCAAAAGAAGCCATGATCAAAAGCGAAAGTAAAAGACCAGGGCTTAGCAGCAGCAACAGCATTCCCAAATCGTGTAAATTCATAAGACTAACTTCCTCATCAAGGTTAAGTTAATTCAACCATATGGTTCAAATCGCAGTCTGGTCTATTTTAGTCTATGCTTTAGCTGTTGCTATGGGTGGTATTTTCGGCTACCTAAAAGCAAAAAGTAAAATGTCCCTCATTTCTGGTTTAGTCGGCGGCTTAGCTCTCTTCATTGCATGGTTTTTTAGTAGGACAGCACCCCTTTTGGGATTAAGAACGGCAACGGTTATCGCAGCCATACTGGTAGTAGTTTTTATTAGTCGTTTAATCCGTACCCGTAAATTTATACCCGCTGGTTTAATGATGTCTTTTAGTTTAGTAGCGACGATCGTTTTTACTCTGGGTTGGCTAAATTTGGCAGACTCACCCTGAATATGATGAATATGAATAACAATCAAGCTTGCAGCGTTACTTTTACACCCTGTTGTTGCCTTTCTGATTGATTTTGCCTGTACTGACGTGCCATTTGGACGGTTTTGGGGAAAACTCCGACTAGTTGGCCGATTGTCTCATCAGAAACGAGGCTAATGCTTTGGACGCCAAAATATTTATCAAATAAATATAAAATAGCCTCTGCTCTTTTGAGAGGCACGGAAGTTTCCATTGCCTTTTGAGTGAAACGGAACCATTTTTGGCGCATAGCATAAGCTTTTTGGCGTTCTTGATGAGATTCGGGATGCGTCAAAGCAAGATCGCCGATCGGAATCACTTTGCCGCAGTCTATGTCACAAACACCTCCCACTGCTGACCCGGGCCCTGCAAATTCCGCATGATGGCGTTTGCATATAATTAACCCACCACGGCGGTTGCTTTCAATCATCAGCAATTGCCCACTACTCAACTGGGTCAAAATTTGAGTAGGACTAAATGTAACTTGGGGGAGAAGATTTTGCTCTGGCATAACGACCCATACCCATAGAACCTCGTATCTATAATATGGGGCATTTTTGGAAAACTACCAGTGATGAGAAGACTTAGATGCTAGTGACTGCAAGCTTTTAGCGCTGCGATCCCAGTCTTTGAACCTAAGTGACGAGCGTTTGGTTTTGAAGTGATAACGATCGCTAAAAAATCTACCCGCTTCACCGAACTGTAGCTTAGAGGTGAACAGAATTGTTTTTTTAATGAATGGTTTTTTTATTTTATTTAGTTAAAAATTATGCTGACAAGATCGCGATTTAGTCAACTACGGTCAGTAATCCATGTCTAATGCCATAAAGCAATCGGTTAATCAAAATTTGCTCTGCTTCGCTTAGGGAACCTTCCAATAAAGCAGACCTGATTTGATAGCGATCGTGACGGGTCATTTGGCCAGAAACCATGATTTGACCGGTCAGGGTCTCGATTGAAATAGGATGCCAGTTAAAATAAGATGCCATTGCTCTTACCGAAACTCTACATTTCCAACCTTTTTCCATTTCTGGAGTGCGTCATCTTATTTACATCTTTTATGTAGGGTGACGCCATACTTCTAGTTTGCGAATGAATGGCTGGAAAAAATGTGATTATAAAGATTTCCTTAAGTGATATAAATCATTGACTGGCAAAATGAAAAATCTCTCATGAATAAATCGGGGATCGCTTACTGGGAAAACGATCCATGCTCTTCGATTACTTGTTTGCATCAAATTAAAGTTAGGAATACAGATATTCCTTTCGATGGATGTATGAGCAAATTAAAACTATATGTTAATTGATTGTAATATTTGTTTTAGCAAAAGCTCTAACGGTTTAGTATTTATAGTAAGTATGCTTATTATTTGGCTTTTAATTAATAGAGATATCTACATCGAAAATATTTAAATATTAAGTATTATCTCTTGTCTTTATAAAATAGGATTTGAAGAATTTCTTTGGCTGCCCGATCGCATACTCCCTCTTCTCCTAAAGCTTGTCGCATTTCCCGATAATCAACGATAGTTTTCTCCCTTTGAGCAGTATTTAGCAAATTTAAGGCTTCTGCCACGATGTTTTCTGGATTTGCTTCTTCCTGTAATAACTCCGGGACAATCTCCTTCATCTGTACTAAATTCGTTGGAGACATAAAAGGAATGGAAAACTTTAATAAATGACGAGCAATCCAAGCAGTAATTGGATTAACGCGATATATAACCACCTGCGGTACTTCTAACAAGGCAATTTCTAAGTTAACCGTACCGGATTTAGTAATCGCTAAATCTGCTGCTGCCAATACTTCCTGAGAGCGATCGAAGATTAACATAGCCCGCAGATCGTAATCTCGAATCGCTTTTTCTATAGCATCTCGATATACTTCTAAAGATAGGGAAACCAAGAATCTCGCTTGGGGAATTTTGGCCTGTATTTCCCGTGCTGCTTGAAACATGACGGGCAAAACATATTTGATTTCCTGATATCGAGAAGCGGGTAATAGTGCGATCGCCACTTCATCGGAACTAATACTCAATGCTGCACGGGCTTCTTCTCGTTTGGGACTAGATATCATCCTATCTATTAAAGGATGACCTACCCAGCTAACTTTGATTCCTTTACTTTCAAAATAACGCGCTTCCCCCGGAAAAATGGCCAATAAAAAATCGGTTATTTCAGCAATTCGTTCTGTATTGCGCGGACTGAGCGACCACACCCATTCTTGTGGCGCAATGTAATAGACTATTGGTACTGAAGGGAAATGGCGGCGCACGTAACTGCCAATTCCTAAATTCGGCCCCAAATAATCGATCAGTACCACCAAATCAGGCGGATTTTCCTGAAGATATTTTTTAGCTTTACGCTGTATCTGAAGCGTAGGCAAAACATAGGGTAATGATTCTAAAATTCCTACCGAACCAATACTAGTAGTATCTCCTAGCAATTCTGCACCAGCTTTGGCCATCCGCGAACCCCCTAGCGCCACAATTTCTAATGGCAAATCAGAGGTTTCTGCTTGTTGTTTGAGGGCTTTAATTAACAGAGATCCTTGTAAATCACCAGATACTTCGCCCGTACTGATGAAGATAGTTTTTTGTTGAGAGTTCAAAATTTTTTATGTTATGCAGTAATAAGGGTATCGTATCAAATTTTAATATCTATTAGCCTAGTTTGGCAGTATACTAATTATAATGGGATGGTTGTAAAAATAAAAATTTTACAACCATCCCATTATATTAAATATAATACCAAAAACCACATCAAAAAGAAACCCTTCAGCGCCCTCTTCTTAATAAAATCAAAGGAAAATTTACAAGATTTCCAACAGAATAGGCTGACAAGAAAGGGGTTTCTAATCATCGATCGAAGAATGACGTTTGCCGGAGATCGGACCGCGACGACCTGGAAGTTGAGACATTTGCAGAAAGCGGCACAAGTGCTGTAATTGAGGGAGATCGGACAGCAATTCTAGTTGTTCTAAAGCTCGATCGAGAGTTAATTGAGAGCGATAGAGAATGCGAAAAGCTTTTTTAAGAGATGCCAGTTCATCTGGCGTAATACCAGAACGTTTAAGTCCGACCAGGTTGAGGCTTCGGACGCGGGATGGATTGCCTTCAATTAACATATAGGGTGGCACGTCGCGATCGATGCGGCTCATACCGCCGACCATTGCCAAACCACCAATCCGAACAAATTGATGGATGCCTAGAACTCCGCCGATCGTAGCTTTAGATTCAATGTAGACGTGACCAGCCAAAGAAACATTATTAGCAATGATTACCGAATCTTCGATCGCGCAGTTGTGAGCAACGTGGACATAAGCCATCAACAGATTGTTGTTACCGATCGCAGTTGCTTCACCCGCTTTGGTAGCGCGATTAATCGTGACGTATTCGCGAATTTTATTATCGTTGCCGATTTTCACCCAGCTAGGGGAGCCATCATATTTAAGGTCTTGAGGTTCCAAGCCAATTGCCGCGCCAGGAAAAATTTCATTGCGCTCGCCAATTTCAGTTGGCCCTTCCAGTACTACATGAGGGCCGATGATAGTTTGGGCACCTACTTTTACTTTATCCCCAATCACCGCGTAGGCACCGATCCTAACCGTAGGATCTATTTGAGCGTTGGGATGAATGACAGCTGTTGGATGGATTAGGGTAGGCATTTGTCAGTTGTAAGCTGCTAATTGGTAATTGGTAATTGGTAATTGGTAATTGGTTTAAATTATTACCCATTACCGTCATTCCCACTGCTCGATCTGAGAATAAGGATTACCGATTACCAGCGTCGATCGAACTTGTCGATCGATTTTAAATTGACTCTAGGAATGTAGGCTATCGCCTGACCAGATGGTTTTCGGTCATTAATCATCGGTCATCGGTCATTTTTTCATTACCAGCCACTTGCGTTTTTAGTTTGAATTAGCCAAAAACTGGGTGATTGCTTAAACCGATCGCAAATGACAAATGACGAATGACAAATGACTAATTACCAACTTAATCAACCAGGGAAAACATCAGTTCCCCCTCACAAGCCAATTGGTTATCTACTTCCGCACGCGCTTGCATTTTAGCAAAGCGACGCCGCTTCAGACAGAGTAGTTCCACTGTCATTATCAGTCGATCGCCAGGTACAACCGGACGACGGAAGCGGACATTATCAATCCCAGCAAATAAAAACAAACTTCCGGTCATCCCAGGTAGCTGAGTTAATACCACACCACCAACTTGGGCCATTGCTTCCACAATTAGCACCCCAGGCATAATGGGGCGTCCGGGAAAGTGACCTTGAAAAAAAGGTTCGTTGATACTGACATTTTTAATACCGACCGCCTGTTTTTCTGGCACGTAATCAATGATGCGGTCTACCAACAGAAAAGGATAGCGGTGGGGAAGCAGTTTCTGAATTTCTTCAATTGTGAAAACTGTTTTGGTGGAAGTCCCAGAATCGCTGTCTGCTTTCGTTTCTTGGACTGTCGGCGAGTCCTTTGTTTGTACGTCAATCAGTGTAGACATGAGTGGATTGCTTTTAATTACGTACCAATTAGGAAATAGGGGCTAGGGGCTACGGGCTAGGGTTTAGAGTGAAAAGGTAAATGTTAATTAATTGTTACCCTTCATCCTTCATCCTTTAGCAACAACCTAGCTAGTTGAACGTGCAGGTTGTGACTTGCTTTGTAGGCAAAGAAGTGTGCTACTGGAAAATTTACCAGTAAACTCATATCGCCTACTAAGTCTAAAATTTTATGACGCACTGGTTCATTTGCAAATCTCAACGGTGGATTAATCCAACCGTCTGGGCCACAAACAAGAGCATTTTCTAGGTTACCACCTTTGATTAAACCGTTAGCTCGTAGGTGTTCGATCTGGTGTAATAAGCCAAAAGTGCGTGCGGGAGCGATCGCTTCTGCAAAACTTTCTTTACTCGGTGACCAACTGTACCATTGATTGCCGATCGCGGACAAATCAAAATCAATCCCATAGGTAAACCGAATTTCAGGTGACGGAATCGCTGCCACGAAAGCATCACCTTGATAAACCGATATAGGTTTGTTGAGGAAACGAGATGAGGGTGCGATCGATTTAGCAGGTGAAGTTAATCCAGATTTGCATATTTCTTCCACCCAAACTTTCGCCGAGCCATCCAGCAGAGGTAGTTCTGGGCCATCAATTTCGATTCGCGCATCATCGACACCCATTGCTGCCAAAGCTGCCAGCAGGTGTTCTACCGTCCGAACGGAATTTGCCCCTTCTCCCAACTCAGTAGACAGAAGAGTTTGATTAACCGCATCTACGCGGGCTGGAATGACGGGGTTTTCGGGCAGATCGACTCGCACGAAGTAACGACCTTCACCTGGAGATGCCGGTAAAACTTTTACTTTGGTTACCACACCGCTGTGAAGCCCCACACCAGATATTTCAAACCCATCTACTAACTTTTGCTGGATATTCATAGTTGCTGTATCGGTACTTTCTTCCGATTTGAAATTAATTTTCGGTTAGCTTTTGCTGATGTAATTGACTGAGTTTCATTTGTTGCAATCTTGCTAGTTGACGGGTGCGTTTTTCAGGGGTTAGGCGATCGAAACAATAGGGACAAGAAATTCCTTCTTCATACCGAGCAGAAGTTTTATCATCTTCAGAAATGGGATGTCCGCAACTAAGGCACATTTCATAATCGCCTAATTCCAACCCGTGCTTAACGGCAATGCGTTGGTCAAATACAAAACATTCTCCTTCCCACAAACTTTTTTCTGTAGGCACTTCTTCTAAATATTTGAGAATCCCACCTTTGAGGTGATATACCTCTGAAAAACCTTGAGCGAGCATGAAAGATGTAGCTTTTTCGCAACGAATTCCGCCCGTACAAAATAAAGCAACTTTTTTATGTTTATGCGGATCTAAATTCTGGCGAACATATTCTGGGAACTCACGAAATGAGGATGTTTGAGGATTTTGAGCGCCTTTAAAAGTACCGATAGTTACTTCGTAATCATTGCGGGTATCGACAATAGTAACTTCCGGGTCGGAAATTAGTTGATTCCACTCCTGAGGGGTAACGTAAGTGCCTACGCGATCGTTCGGATCGACTTCGGGCAATCCTAATGTGACGATTTCTTTTTTCAATCGCACTTTCATGCGATCGAATGGTTGAGTATCACCATGAGATTCTTTATGTTCTAAGTCAGCTAAACGAGGATCGTTGCGTAAAAAGGAGAGAATCGAATCAATTGCTTGGCGAGAACCTGCGATCGTTCCGTTAATACCTTCAGCAGCTAGCAAAATCGTACCTTTGATGTTTTGAGCTTGACAGCGAGACAACAAAGGCGATTGTAGGGAGGCAAAATCCGGTAATCTGACAAATTTATAGAAAGTTGCAACAACGAAAGACATTTGATTTTAGATGTTTATAATTCAGAAGTCAGAATCCAGAATTTAGAATCTAGAATTCAGAATCGGTAAATTTTCCAACCCAGGAATTAGAATTCTGAATCCTGAATTCTGAATTCTGACTCCTGACTCCTAAATTTTAAAACCTTTCGCCAATTCCGAAATGAATGCGACCATCTCCATCTTCGTTAAAACCGTAATCGATTCTGATCGGTCCTAGAGGAGATTGAACTCGCACGCCTAAACCGTAGCCGAAACCAGTACCGGGCTTACCCCGAATACCAGCCGGGTCACCCGGTACGTCTGCACCAGTGCCGAAGTCCGTACCAAAATCAACAAACAAAGCGCCGCCGATAATGGAAAAAACCGGGAAGCGATACTCGGCTGTGGCTTGGAAATAACTGCGTCCTGCACCCAAGTCTCCTTCATCATAGCCGCGTACCGAGTTAGTACCACCTAGAGCAAAAGCTTCATAGGGAGGCAAATCTCCTAATATGGTTCCGGCTTGAACGTTAAAAGCAAGAGCTTGTGGGCCTTCAGTAAAGTTAGTGAATTTTACAGGAATAAAGTAGCTATAGCTACCGCGAAATCTGGTAAGAAAAATGTTTCCCAAACCGATGGGTACGGTTTGTTCTAAGCCAAATCGCAGTAAAGAGCCTTGAGTAGTTCGCAGGGGATTATTCCGACGATCGCGAACTAGTCCGAGTTGTACGGAAAGTAAATCGTCTTTACCTTCACCGCTAAAGCTTAAATCGTTACCCAATTCATCTACGGGGCTGATATCGCCATCGCGATCGAGAATCGAAACCCGTTGATATTGCAAACCTAAAGATGCCACCCATTCCGGATCGGCTAAAGGATTTTTCGATAGAGGGCGGTTAAAAGTAACACCACCACCCAATCTTAGAATGCGAGGGCGATCGTCATTGGGCAACCTAATTTCCGGGTCGCCTCCATCAAAAATCAAAGAAATCGATCGGCGTCGGAAGAAATTCACCGTATAAGAAGTGCGGTAGGGGTCGCCGCCAATCCAAGGGTCGGTAAATCGGGCGTCAAACAGGAATTCCCGCTGACCCAATTGCAGTTCTGCCCCGATTTTCTGGTTATTTCCCCCCAGGTTTTGCTGTTGATAACTAACCGTTCCAAACAAACCGCTAGCAGAACTAAAACCCGCACCAGCCGCGATCGAACCGCTATTCCTTTCTTTAACATTCACGATTACGTTGACTTTCCGAGGGTCTTCACCCGGGTTTAAGGAAACCTGTACGTCCTCAAACAAACCCAACCGGAAAATACGCTGTAAATCCTGCTGTACCTGGTTGCGATTAAATACTTCACCGGGCTTCAAAGCCATCTCGCGAGTCACGATATAAGGGCGAGTACGACCCCTAATCGGTTCCCCTCGTTCGTTGGTGGCTTCCCCTTCCTTATTCAAAAAGCGGACTTGGATATTTTCCACCACACCTTCCGCCACTTGTAAGGTTACCGTGCCGTTGGGATCGACTTGAGTATCTACTACCTGAGCCAAGACGTAACCATTCTCTTTGTACCACTCTTCTAGGCGTCTGATACCCTGCTGTAAGTCGCGGAAATTGAGAATCTCGTTGTACTGCTCGCCGAAGATTTTCTGGACTACATCTGCCGGCAAAACTTGATTACCTTCCACTCTTACCGATTGCAGCACCGGATTGGACTCTACCACAAAAGTTACTCTTACTCCTAAAGGAGTATCGCTAGGTTCAGCCCTTACTTTCGAGAAAAAGCCAGTCGCAAAGATCGCGTTAATGTCTTCTTGTAGCTGAGAGCGAGTCGTAGTACGCCCCGGACGAGTGCGAATCGCATCGTAAACGATATTTTGCAATCTTCCTTCCACCCCTTCCACCGCTACTTCTGCTACCAGAACTCGCGGATCGACATCCGGTGCTTGGCCCGGTTGAGCGTTTACCGGTGGAGAAGAAGGTGCGCGTTCGGGGATATTCAGGTCTAGATTGGCAGGGGAAGGGGGCGGGTTAGTGTCTAATTGGAGACGATTAGGCGTTTCTTGTTCGGGAACTGGCGTTCCAGGTGGCGGAGTTCCTGGATTTGGTGGTGTTGATGGGGGAACGTTGTTGGAGTCCTCCGGTTCTGGTTCGTCAATTTCTGACGGGGGAGTACTATCAGCAGGCTGAGTCTGAGCTATTGTTTCCTCGCTTCCTCGGCGTGTTGACGTTGCTTCGGTTGAGGCAGTTGAATCAGACGCTTCTGGGAGTAATTCCGACGGGTCTAGCAGATGTGCCAATGTTAAAGATGAAACATCTAGGGAACGGGAGGCTTGCTTCCCAGTGTCTCGGTTATTCGATTCAGATGATAAAGTTTCATCTTTCCTCTGGCTGGTTGACTCTCGGTTAGCCAAATGAGGAGCATTTTCGACTGTAAGGGGAATACCTTTAAAACTCGAATGGGCAATTGGCCCTAAATTATGACTTTTTTCAACAAATAAAACATTTTTTTGGTCGGATTTTTGCTGTAACGATAGATTTTTGGCCGCACTTGCTTCAGGCTCGGAAGTTTGCCCGGTTGCCGAATGTGGCAAACCAAGGGTGGCCCAAGTAACGGTTGCCAATAAAACTGGAGATAAGCGCATTTTGTTCACGTTGTTTAGCACTTCCACACACCATTTCCTGCGACGCAGGTTTAATTACCCCTACCGCAGCTTATACTTCTCACGGGCAAAATTTTTAGGAGAGTGGCTAAGGGGAGAGGGCACGGGAACTAGGCAATATAAAGAATTTAACTTCTTCATTACACCCGATCGCTGTGTCCCCTTCCCTAAATCATGGAAAAACCTCTACCGCGTGACCGTGAAAAGTATAACTATCTAAACAGACTGTCCAACGACAGCTTTTCGCCTGGTAAGGGCGATCGATATTATCTCTTGTTTATCTGCGATAAGATGCCGAATCTAAGTTTTTAGACTATGCAGATGCAGCCCGGGTAAATCACCCCGAAGTATAAACTATGAATGCGGTAAGGATGAAGAGGGCAGGGGGGCAGGGGGCAGGGGAAAGCGATAGGGAAAGGGAAAATAATTTAAATTTTCAGACTTCATCCTTCAGACTTTATCCTTCAGACTTCATCCTTCCTAAAACGCGCTCTAATACTTGCTGATAAGCGTTTTCCACGTTACCCAAATCGCGACGAAAACGGTCTTTATCCATTACTCGCTTTTCGGGATCGGTTTCGGATTGATTCCAGAGACGACAAGTATCTGGGCTGATTTCGTCGGCTAAGAGCAAGCGTTGTTGAGAATCAATGCCAAATTCCAGCTTAAAGTCTACCAGGGTAATACCGCACCGATCGAAAAAGTCGATCAGCAGTTGGTTAATTTGCAGGGCAAGGGTTTGCAGTTGCTTGACTTGTTCTGGGGTGGCGATTTCTAGTAGGAAAAGACGATCGAGGGTGAGTAAAGGGTCTCCTAAAGCATCGTCTTTATAGTAAAACTCTACCAACGGCTGTTTGAGAACGGTTCCTTCTGCTAATCCAGTTTGTTTGCAAAGACTACCCGCCGCGATGTTTCTGATCACTACTTCCAACGGTACGATTTTGACGTTGCGAACGCGCATTTGGTTAGACGCCGGACTATCGATGAAATGAGTGGGGATGCCACTAGCTTCTAGCAGTTGGAACAAATGAGTCGATATTTTACAGTTAATCTCTCCTTTGCCGACAATTTGGCCTCGTTTCTGAGCGTTAAAGGCGGTAGCATCGTCTTTAAAATGAGTCAGCAGAATTTCCGGATCGTCGGTGGTGTAGAGGATTTTGGCTTTTCCTTCGTAGATTTTTTGTGGCGCAGACATTTTAATAATTAATCGCTAATGGTTAATTAAGGGGCAACCGAGCAAGTTCGAGCGATCGCACCCAGCTAATTTTGACACTTTCAGTTACCAACCCAACTGCTTTCAGATTTAAGGCTGGGAATTGGGCATCAGTATTTACAGCAAAAAATAATATACTTCGCTTTTTTCCATTTTCCTTTCCCCAATCTATGCTCCTGCCTGTTCTATTTAGTAGTCATCGTATGTACTCCATCCCATGATTCTGGTGGCGGATCGATCAGGTATTTGTGAGAACGTTCTAGGTGAATGGTGACTGCTTGATCGCAGGCACGAATTTTTTGAGCTAGTTCAAAATTAGTAATAGCTCGCTGAAAATCTCTGGCTAGATATGCTTCTCTTCCCACTTGGTAGTGAGCTAAAAATTCTTGCATGGAATCATCTAGTGGGTGATTGCGGTTTCCGATCAATTCGTAAATTTTGACGGCTTCGTGTTTTCCTTTGACGCGGATTTTGTCGAGTTCCCGCACCCAAATGCGATCGCAACATAGTTTATAGGTATACTCGCTCAGGATGATATCGCAAGCGTATTCTTTGGTGACTCCTTCTAAGCGAGAACTGAGATTAACTCCATCGCCGATGACGGTGTAGTCCATGCGTTTGTGGGAACCGATATTGCCGGAAACCACTTCGCCGGAACTGATCCCGATCCCGATATTAATTTGGGGCTGAGAAGCGATGATGCGGCGATGATTGAAGATAGCCAGACGACGGCGCATATCGAGGGCGGTTTCTACAGCTAACCAAGCATGGTTTTCTAAAGGTAGGGGTGCACCAAAGACTGCCATGAGCGCATCGCCGATAAACTTATCTAATGTACCGTGGTGGTTGAATACTGCTTCTACCATTGTTTCAAAATATTGATTGAGCAGGGATACCACTTCGGATGCGCCGAGATTTTCCGTCAGGGTAGTGTAACCCCGGATGTCGGAAAATAAGATGGTGACTTCTTTGCGTTCGCCCACCATTAAGGAATCTTCTGCTTGCGCCATTACCTGTTCGGCAACGCCTGGGGTCATGTAGCGATATAAGGTGGTTTTCATGCGTTTTTCTTGAGAGATATCTTCTAATACCACCAAGCCGCCTCTGACGCCTCCTTCTGGGTTAGTAAGGGGGTTGACTGTCAAGTTCAAGCTGCGTTCGATTTGCTTGATTTTTTCTTTGGGGATGTAATTTAGGGATGGGGAATCGCCATCGTTGTTGATATCGATCGGTTCGTTCCAAGGAATGAATGTTTCTGGATTGTTGCGATCGCAAATTGCTAAAACGTAAGTGCGATGTTCTTGTTCCGTATCTGGTTGATTAATGGGGAGATTTTCGTCTGATTCCTTACTTAATGGGGGATCGATCCACAATCCCACCATCAAGCTTTGTTCTGGTACGTAATGCTTGGCAGCGTATTTGAGGCTGTCTTGTAAGCGCATTTGGAGATTTTCGATCGGGACGACTTCCCAGACAAACCGCCCCATCAGTTTTTGTTCCCAAGTTTGCTTGTGGCTTCTGGCATGATTTTGCTGGAGGGGACAACCCAGCAATTCTAAAGCAGCATCGTTAATCGTGACGATCCGACCTTCCATGTCGGTGGAAATCACTGCATCGGAAAGACTTTGCAGGATATCCTTTTGATATTGCTTTTCTAATAAAACATTTTCAAATAATTTGGCATTTTCCAGGGCGATCCCAGCCTGGATATTGAATGCCCGCATAAATTCTTCATCGGAACTGGTGAAGCTACCTTGTTGTTTGTTAATTAACTGGGTAACGCCGATCAAATTGCCTGCGGAATTGAAGACGGGCAAACAGAGGATATTGCGGGTAAAATAACCCGTGCGTTTATCGGTGCTGGGATCGAAACGGGGGTCTTTGTAAGCGTCGGGGATATTCAGGGGTTGACCGGTTGAGGCAACGTAACCAGCAATGCCTCTATTGGCTGGTATGCGGATTTCCAGTAGGGTTTTGCCGTCGGCGGCAGCTATTTTCGTCCACAGTTCGTTGCTTTCTCTTCTTAGTAAAAATAGGGTACTGCGATCGGCTTGCATGAGATTTCTGGCCTGATCCATTACCGATCGCAAAGTGGTTTCTAAGTCAAGACTTTGGCCTAAAGTTTGAGTAGCTTTTAGTAAAGCGGCTGCCCCTCGCTGGTTGCGGGCGGCTACGTAGAAAGACTGACAGCTTTCTAGGATAATGCCAATAGAGGCAGCGAAATCGCGAAATGTTTGTTCATCTTCGTCATTAAAGGGAATATCTCCCGCTTTATTGGTAAGTTGAACTACCGCTACTGTTTGCTCTTTGCTGCTCAAGATGGGCATACAAAGAACGTTGCGGGTGTAATAGTTAGTTTGTTTATCTAATTCCGGGTTAAATAATGGGTGATTGTAGGCATCAGGGATATTGAGATATTGCCCGGTAGTAGCTACGTGACCTGCCACTCCGACATTCATTGGTAGGCGGATTTCTAGTGGTTTTTCGCTTTCCCCTTGCGTAATTTTCGACCACAGTTGTGCTTTTTCGTTATCAACTAAAAAAATCGTAGTGCGATCGGCTTGCAAAATTTGGCCGATTTTCAGGGTGATTGCCTCTAGAGTACGTTCCAACATAGTTTCTAGGGCTTCGTTATTGATTAAATCGATCGCCCTCAGAAATTGCTGGAATTCTGCGGTAATAAAATCCAATAAGCAGACAAATTCTGGCACGGAAAGACTTTTGACACGCTGTAACAACGCTTGGGTGCGATGAACTTGTGTCAACTGAGTTAACGTCGCCAGGACGCTACCAGTGTTGGGGAGAGTCATGGTCATGACCAATTACGGGGTATCGTGTAGCCCCAGTTAAGAAGGCTCCGGGATAAATGGGATATGCTTGACAGGTGAAAAGCATCGATTTTGACACTTTTAAACTGCGACACTCCCTAATGAAGAATTCGGAATGAGAATTCGGGATTTCAGAATAAGTGAGGATTTGATGATTTCCTAGCTTTTGCGTTCTGATTTCTCGATTATGGCTCCTTATCTTCTGTTTGTTCCCTTAAATAATTTGGGAACTGATTTGCCTTCCCGTTTTGCTATCTCTTGCTTGAGTAGCTTTGCTAATCAGTAGATATTACCTACTGTTAGCAGATTAGGGGTATCTGTAAGGCGACCTACTACGAATGTATCCGTTTGGCTATCTACGGGCAAGTTATTTTTATCAGGGGCTAGGGGCTAGGGGCTAGGGAAGAGGGAAAGGGAAAGGGAAAGGGAAAGAAAATGATAACTATTTCTCCTGT